>NZGD01000236.1 GCA_002690925.1 Rhodopirellula sp. | reverse complement strand
GAGGCTTCGCGAGCCGCAGAGTCTTTGCCCTTCTGGTTGATCCGCAGCTGGGTTCGCACGCGTGCAAGCAATTCGTCTACACCAAAGGGCTTGGTTACATAATCGTTGGCTCCAAGATCCAGGGCTTTTACCTTCTCCAGTTCCCGATCCCGCACCGAGAGAATGATCACCGGGGCTGATGACCACTCCCGCAAACCCTCCAGCACTTCCGAGCCATCCATATCCGGAAGCCCCAAATCCAGAATCACGAGATCCGGTGAATGCCTCGCGCAAAGCCCCAGCCCGGCCTCTCCATTTTCGGCTTCAAGCAGTTCGTAGCCTTCCGTTTTCAAGCTGATGCGCAGGAAATGCCGGATTTGCGGTTCGTCGTCGATGACCAGAATGCAGGGCTTTTCCCGGTCTTTTGCTGGTTCACTCATTCACTGGATTCCCGATTGGACTCTTGTTCAGGGGATTCTATCAGGGGCAGTGCTACTTCGATGGTGGCACCAAGACCATTCGGACCTGCCAACGCCTGAATGCGGCCACCATGAGCCGCGACCATGCCGTGACAGATAGCTAGGCCGAGCCCACTACCATGGGGTCCTCGGTCGCCTTCACCGCCTGTGAAGAACATATCGAACACCTGGCTCCTCTGGTCTTCCGGGATGCCCGGCCCTTCGTCCGAAATCGCGATGATTAATTCGTTTTGCTTTCTGTGGGCTCGGATAGAAAGAGTTGAGCCGTCGGGCGCGAACTTGGCGGCGTTCTCCAGCACGTTGACCAAGGCCTGCTCAATAAGCGCCGGATGCACGAAAAGCAACGGAAGGTCCTCTTCTATCTCCCGTTCGACACGGACTTTCGACATCAGGTTTCTGGTGCGCCTGAGCGCTGATGACAGGATGTCGGTGAACGCAATCCAATCTCTTTCGATCTTGAGTGTGCCATGGCCCAGTTTGGTCATGTCCAGCAGGTTGCGAATGTAGCGATCCAGGCGCTCGCCCTCACCGAGCACTGAATCCAGAAGGCTGTCGCGATCCTCCTCGGAGAGTCGGTCGAACATCGATTTCAACGTGCTGGCAGAGCCAATCATGGAGGAAAGCGGTGTCCGCAGATCGTGGGAGATGGAAGATAGCAGGGCAGACCGCAGTCGTTCGGTTTCCTCTGCCACCCGTGATGCTGAAAGATTGGCTGCCAGGCGGGTACGAAACCACGCCAAACCCAATTGATGCGCGTAAACGTTGATGGCCAGGCCCCGGTAATACTCCGGGGTCATATCGTCCACTCGAAAACCGAGTACGCCGTAGACTTCACCGTCTGCTTCAATCGGTTCAAAGCGCCAGGGAAGGCTGTTCAGCGTGTCAGAAAACGCGCCGCTGGGTTTGGCGTTGCGGATGGCCCAATCGATGGCCGATCGTGCCGCATCGTTTAATGGGTGAGAGGGGCCGCCCTGAACCACCACTTCAATTGCATCATTTTCAGGGCTCCGTTGGGCGATAATCAGAGGAAGCTTGAGTTGGGCATAGAGAGCCTCGACCGCCTCGGTCTGGACAGAGGTGATATCAGGCGCAGAGGCGAGTCTGCGGGTAAACTGCAGATGAGCATCAGTGAGATCATTCGAGGCGCGAAGCATCTGGACCTGGTCCCGCAATCGGCCGGCAAGGTTGCCTCCAGAGACAGCGATAATCAGGAAGAACACCACGGTCAGCAGCTCATCCGTATCTGCCATGTGGAAGGTCAAACGGGGTTCTGTGAAGAAAAAGTTGTAGGTCAGAAAGCTCAGAGCCGCCGTGAACAGGGCAGGACGAATACCGGTTCGGGCGGCCACCCACAATACGGATGTCAGAAAGATCAGGGACAGGTTGCCCAGTGGAAGAACGTTTTGTAGTCCCATGGCGATGGCGGTTGCGGCACCTACACTGCCAACGGCCCAGGCATAGTCGCTCCATCTGACCGGATGGCCAGCGGCTTCAGCAAGCCGGCGCCTTTGTTTTTTGGGCACTGGTATGAAGGTGACTTCAAAGGCCTCGGCTTCTTTCAATAGCCTACGACTGGTGGATTTTCGGAGGTGCCACCAGCGATTGTGGGAGCGGCCAAGAACGAGTGTCGTGACATTTTGTTCCTTCGCGAACGCCATGATTTCTCCGGCGACGTCATATCCCCGAAGCGTCCTGACCTCTGCGCCCAGGCGGGTGGCCAGATCAAACACTTTTTCCAGCCGTTGGCGTTCGTCGGAGCCAGCCCGGCCGTTGTCCACGGTAACGACGGTCCAAGGCGCTTTCCGTCTCTCAGCGAGCCGCCGTGCTGCTCGAACCAGGGTTTCACCCTGACCAGAGCCGTCCACCGCAACCAGCATTCGGGATCGAATATGCCAGGGGCCTTCAATGCCTCGCGACTGCATGGTCTCCCGAACGTCGGAATCCAGCCGTTCGGCAATGGCCTGAACGGCAAGTTCGCGCAGTGCGGATAAATTGGAGGGTGAGAAATAGCCATCTATGGCCGCACGGGCCTGCTCGGGAACGTAGACCTTGCCCTGTCGCAGCCGCTCCAGGAGCTCGGAGGGGGTAAGGTCGACCAGCACGATGTCCCGGGCCCGTTCCAGGATTGAATCAGGCACCGTTTCTCGCATTCGGACGCCGGTGATACTGGCCACCACGTCCGACAGGCTTTCCAGATGCTGGATATTAATAGCAGTCCAGACGGTAATGCCCTGATCCAGCAGTTCTTCAATATCCTGGTAACGCCGTGGGTGGCGGGTGCCAGGGATATTGCGGTGGGCCAGCTCGTCCACCAACAGGACATCCGGTTTGCGTTTCAGGGCGGCATCGACATCGAACTCCCGGAACTGCTTGCCGGCGTACTCGACTTCTTTTGCGGGGAGCTGCTCAAGGCCTCCACACAAAGCGAGGGTATCGGCTCGCCCATGTGTTTCCGCAACACCCACAACGACATCCACACCCTGACGTTTGAGTTCATGGGCCGCCTGCAGCATCTGGTAGGTTTTACCCACGCCCGGAGCGGCGCCCAGAAAGATTTTGAGCCCGCCGGCGGACTCACGCTCCTGGGTTTTCAGGAGCGCGTCCGGGTTGGGGCGATTCGGATCGCCTTGATTCAATCGTTCAACTCCTTGCCATCCAGTGCCAGGTTAATTTTCAGAACGTTGACTCGCGGCTGGCCAAAGATCCCCAGGGTAGGCCCCTCCGTGTGATCCGCAATCAGTTCATTGACCTGGGCAACCGGAATATCACGGGCCTTCGCCACACGCTCGGCCTGTATCATAGCCGATTCCGGCGAAATGTGAGGGTCTATGCCGGAACCCGAGGCCGCCAACAAGTCCGCAGGGATGGACGTCGGGGCAATATCGTCTCGCTCGGCAATGGCCGCGGAATCCTCCGCAACCCGGGCCCTGAGATCCGGATTGCTGGCCGCGTAATTTGAGCCGCCGACGGAAAATGGGTCGTAACTGGCCGCGGAAGGCCGCCCGTGGAAGTACTCGGGTGCGACGAAGCGCTGACCCACCAGTTCCGATCCAATGATCGTGTCGTCCACGATGATCATGCTCCCCAATGCCTGATGGGGAAACATGACTTTTCCGGCCGTTGTAACCAGCAGGGGATACAGTCCGCCGCACAGTAGGATCAGGACAACGGCCGCGCGCATCGCAGAGAGCCAGGAAGCGGACCGGATAGCGGCCCCAGTGTTTGAATCAGTCATCATGTCAGTCTCCTCAGATAACCACGGTGAGCATCAGATCCAGCGCCTTGATGGCCGCAAACGGCAGCAACAGGCCACCCAATCCGAAGATCAGAAGGTTGCGTCGCAACAGCTGAGTTGCGGTCGCGGGCTTGAATTGAACGCCCTTCAGAGCGAACGGAATCAGCGCCGGTATGATCAGGGCATTGAAAATGGTGGCGGCGAGGACCGCGCTCATCGGGTTTTCAAGATCCAGCACGTTTAGTGCGTCCAGGGCCGGCAGGCTGGTCACAAATAGTGCTGGCAGGATGGCGAAGTACTTGGCGACATCATTGGCCAGGGAGAAGGTGGTCAACGAACCCCGGGTTATAAGCAATTGCTTGCCAATTTCAACCACCGCGAGCAGTTTCCCGGGGTCGGAATCCAGGTCCACCATGTTGCCGGCTTCCCGTGCGGCCTGGGTGCCCGAGTTCATGGCCAGGCCAAGGTCGGCCTGGGCCAAGGCAGGGGCATCGTTGGTGCCATCGCCCATCATGGCCACCATGCGGCCTCCCGCCTGCTCCTTGCGGATGATGTCGAGTTTCTGCTCCGGTGTGGCTTCAGCGACGAAATCATCCACGCCCGCTTCGGCGGCGATCGCTGCCGCGGTCACCGGGTTGTCGCCGGTGATCATCACCGTCTTAACGCCCATGTCCCGGAGTTTGGAAAAGCGTTCCTTGATGCCCGATTTAATGACATCCGACAGGGCAATCACTCCAAGTACGCGGTTGCCCTCAGCAACCACCAGCGGAGTGGCGCCGTTTTTGGCAACCCTTTCGACCAGGTTGTCCGTTTCCTGCGGGTAGTTGCCGCCGTTTTCCGTGACAAATTTGCGAATCGCATCGGTGGCACCTTTGCGGAGAATCCGGCCATCCGGCAGGTCCACGCCAGACATACGGGTGTTGGCAGAGAATTCGATAAACTCGGTTCCCTCAGACGCTTCGGCATCGGACCCCTTGTCGCGGGCCAGAGCCACCACGGATTTCCCCTCGGGGGTCGGATCAGCCAGCGAAGTCAGCAGAGCGGCATCTCTCAGAGTACCCGGAGCCACACCCCGCAAAGGTTCAAAGGCTGTTGCCTTGCGATCACCCAGCGTGATGGTGCCTGTCTTGTCGAGCAGAAGTGTGTCGATGGAGCCAGCCACTTCCACGGCTTTGCCGGATTTGGCAATGACGTTGGCTCGCATGGCCCGGTCCATACCGGCAATGCCGATGGCCGGAAGCAGGCCACCAATGGTTGTGGGAATCAGGCAGACCAACAGGGCAACCAGCACCGAATAGGAGGGAGTTGCACCCACAAAACCGCCGAAGGGCACGAGAGTCACAACGACAATCAGGAATACGAGAGTCATGGCGGCCAGCAAGACCGACAAGGCCAGTTCACTGGGTGTCTTCTGACGCTTTGCACCCTCGACCAGGGCAATCATTCGGTCCAGCAGTGAATTACCGGGGTCGACGGTGACTTCGATCTCGATATCATCAGACAGTACTTTGGTACCCGCGCTGACACCGCTGTTATCCGTGCCGGCCTCACGAAGCACTGGCGCAGATTCACCGGTGACCGCCGACTCATTGATGGTGGCAGCGCCTTTGACGATCTCGCCGTCAGCGGGTATTAGCTCGTTGGGCTTGACCAGTACCCGGTCGCCCCGGCGTAAATCTGTCGCTGGCACTTCCTTGTGCTGATCGCCATCGAGCTTGCGGGCTTTGAGGTCTTTCCGGGTGGCTCTGAGAGCACCGGCCTGGGCCTTGCCGCGAGCTTCTGCTACGGATTCGGCGCCGTTGGCGAAAAGCACAGTGAACAACAGGATGGCGCTGATCGCGAAATCCAGGCCGGCGGGCGCACCCTGAGCCAGGTTACTCAGGCCCAGCAGAAACGTGATTAACGTTCCGATACCGACAACCATCATGACCGGGTTGCGGGCGAGATCCTTTGGCGTCAGACGCTTGATGGATTGGCCAACAACGGTGCCCAGATCAAGTGAGTCAGTGATTTTGGGGGTTTTCTTGAACATCATCATTCTCCACTCAGGACATCAGGGCCAGGGCTTCAGCGATCGGGCCAAGAATCAGCACCGGCATAAAGCTCAGCAGGGTAAACATCACAATCACCGCCAGGGTCATCAGCCCGAAGGTGGGCGTATCGATGCTCAGGCTGCCACGACCCTCAGGCGCAGAACGCTTGGCAGCCAGTGAGGCGGCGATTGCCAGCGGTGCGAGAATCGGGATGAAACGACCCAGCGCCAGGTTGACCGCACAGGTCACGTTCCACCACACGGTGTTGTCGCCAAGCCCTTCAAAGCCGGAACCGTTGTTGGCAAAGGCGGAGGTGTACTCGTAAATCACCTGGCTGATGCCGTGGAAGCCCGGATTGGAGTTGCCGGTCAACGAAGGGAAGGCAACGGTGATGGCGCTGAAGCCCAGGATCAACAGGGGCTGGGTCAAAAGGGCGATGCAAACCAGCTTCATTTCCCGGGTTTCCAGTGCCTTGCCGGCAATTTCCGGTGCCCGGCCGATCATCAGCGAGCCCAGGAACGCCGCCAAGAGCAGGAACAGCAGGTAGCCAATCAGGCCCACGCCGATACCGCCAAAGGTGACATTGATGAACATGTCGATCATCGGGATCATGCCGCCAATGGGGTTAAAGCTGTCGTGCATGCCGTTCACAGAGCCATTGGAGGTCTGGGTGGTCCAGCTCCCCCAGAGTGCGGTTGCGGTGGCACCAAACCGGACTTCCTTGCCTTCCAGGTTTGCGCCCTCGGCAGCAAGGCCGGAAAAGGCCGCGTTGGGCTGGTTTTCGGACCATATCGCCACCGACGTCAGCGACACTGACATCACCACCATCACACCCATTACCACCATGGCCAGGCGGTGCCGGCCCGTCATGAACCCAAGGGCAAACACCAGGGCGGCGGGAATCAGCACAATCGAGACTGTCTGGACGAAGTTGCTCAAGGGCGTTGGGTTTTCCAGGGGAACGCTGGAGTTGGGGCCATACCAGCCACCGCCGTTGGTGCCGACCTGTTTGATGGCCACCATGGGTGCCACCGGACCAATCGGAATGTTCTGCTCTTCCATACCGGCGGTCTGGTCCAAAGGAATGGCGGTGCGGGCGCCTTCGTAGCTGTTTGGTACACCTTCGGCAGCAATGATCAGCGCCACCACCGCAGCGACCGGCAACATAACGCGAACAATGGCCCGGGTGATGTCCTCGTAGAAGTTACCGACAGAGACGACCCCATCGCCGACCGGTTGCTTCTTCTTGTCGGAGCGACCCAGAAGCGTGCGTACAATCGCCACCAGCGCCGCCATGCCGGCTGCGGGTGTCACCACCTGCAGGGTCACGATGCCAAAGGTGTGCGCCAGGTAGCTGAGCTGCGCCTGCCCCGAATAATGCTGCTGGTTGGTATTGGTCAGGAACGAGACCGCCGTGTGAAGGGCCAGGTCCCAGCTCATGCCGTCGATACCGTCCGGATTCAGGAACAGAAAGCCTTGGGCCATCAACAGGCCAAAGACGATCAAGACCAGAGCAAGGTGCAGCTTCAGCAACGCCTTGCCGTAACCCTGCCAGCTCATGGGCTGGGAAGGGTCAACACCAAACAGTCGGTAGAGGCCGTTTTCAACCGGCAGAAAAACGGCGCCTGCCGTCCCCTTGGCGCTGCCAAAGACGCCTGCGATGTACTTGCCCAAAGGCCACGCCAGAAGCAGCGTGACCGCATAGATTACGATGACCTCGTTCACAGCCGTTCCTCCAGATCAATGAACAGGAAACACAGGCCAAACAGCCCCAGAATGATGCCAATGCCGATCAGTGCCATGGTCAGAACCTCTCGGGCCAGAGCAGGGCGGCAACCAGGTAACCGCCAACTGCAACAGAAACAATTAACAGGAAAGTAGACACGGACAGTCTCCTTCAGTGGGTGTGCTTCCATGGTGCTGGGGCGGGGCGTAAAAATTCGATGACCAAAACAGCGGTGAGGCGTAAAAAAAGCGTTAAAAAATCAGGTTCTGCCCCCACCTAAATCTTTCGTAAAGGTAGACTTCGCGCATTAAAGAGCCGCTCTTCAGAGGTGTTCAATGCTTTTGCTGTCTCGAAATCCCCGTTACCCGTTTTCAGGTTGGCGCCTTCGCAGGGTGTTGCTGGTTGGCTTTCTAGCTCTGGCGTTGGGCGGGTGTAATCAACCGCCAAGTCTCATCAAGTTGAGCGGCCCGGCACAGGGGACGACCTGGCATGTGACTTTCTGGCAACCGGGCAGCCCAGACGGCGAGGCAATTCGGCAGGACGTCGTTGCAGAACTGGCGCGAGTGGATGCACTGATGTCCAACTACCGATCAGACAGTGTGATTGAGCGTTTTAACCGCGCCGGCGCATCGGAGGTTCTGGAAGTCGGGCCTGAAATCGTAAACCTGATTGCGAAGGCACGAGAGGTGACCAAGGCCAGTCGTGGGTGCTATGACCTGACGATAAAGCCTGTCTTTGATCTCTGGGGGTTCAGTGGTCAGCAGGTTTCCGTTCCTTCGGAGACTGAGCTGCGTAATCAGCTACAGATCGTTGGCATCGACCATGTAGTCGCAAGGTCCGGCAACACCCTTGCTAAATCCGTTCGCGATCTGCAGGTTGATCTGTCGTCGATCGCACAGGGATATACCGTAAAAAAGATGGCTGACGTGTTGGAGTCCGCGGGCATCGAACACTATCTGGTGGAACTGGGTGGTGAACTAAAATCCCGAGGCCACAAGCTCGGCGGCGAACCCTGGCGAGTGGCAATTGAGCGTCCAACGCCGGAAGAGCGTTCCATCCATAAGGTGATAACGATCCGAAGTGATACTCCGCTATCGGTTATGATTTCAGGCACCTACCGCCATTACTTCGACGATCAGGGCCAGCGCCACAGCCATGTGTTGGACGCGCGGACAGGTTGGCCTGTTAGCCATTCCACGGTATCCGTGACAGTCATCGATCAAGACCCTACTCGGGCAGATGCCTGGTCCACTGCCTTACTGTGTCTTGGAGCAAGGGAAGGAACGGCGGTCGCTGATCAGCATGATATCGCCGCATTATTCATCGAAAAGAAAAACAACCAACTCAGCGAAACAACGACGGAGGCTTGGCACGTCACTGAGGGGATCGCTGTGGATTGAGGCAGGTTCGGTTCCTGATCAACCCACCGGGAACTCGGTTTTCGCATAGCGAACATGGGATTTACGTCGCACTGTTAGGGTATAACCCAAGGTGAGCGGGCCAAGGCGACCGATTAGCATGATTGCCATGACGACCAACTGGCCGGCGGTGCCGAGTTCGCCCGTCGTTCCCCGTGAAAGACCAACGGTGCCGAACGCGGAAACCACCTCAAACGCGATGTCCAGAAACTCATCTTTAACCAGGATGCTCAGTGAAATGACGCCCAAGAAGACCACCGCCATCCCGATGGTCGCTGTGGCGAGGGCTTTGAGTACGGTCTCGCTGCTGAGGGAGCGTTTGAAGAAGCTGACATTCAGATTGCCCCGCAAAAACGAACGGGTTGCGGCAAGCATAATGACGAAAGTCGAGATTTTGATACCACTGGAAGTGGAGTTCGGGGCACCACCGATGAACATGAGAAGCAGCATCAGCACACTGGTGCCGGCGGTTAACGATCCAATATCGAGAGTGTTGAAGCCTGCGGTTCGTGGTGTCACGCCCTGAAACCAGGCGGCCAGGAGCTTGTCCCAGAAACTATCCAGTGCACCAAGAGTCGCTGGATTGCCAAATTCCAGAATGAGGATGGCGCCGGTGGCGAACAGGTTCAGAAGCAAGGTGGCCAGCAGTATGACTTTGACGTAAACCGACAACCGCGACCAGCAGCGCTTATCCAAGAGCTCCATGATGACGATGTAGCCCAGACCGCCTGTGATAAACAGGGCCGTCACGGACAGACTGATACCAGGATGGTCAACGTAAGCTGAAAGGCTGTCTGGCGACAGAGCAAAACCGGCATTGTTAAACGCTGAAATCGTGTAGAACAAGGCCTGGTAGAGACCCTCGGACCACCCCAGCTCCGGGACAAAAAACGCTCCGAGCAATACAATGCCCACGGCTTCTGCCGTCAAGGCAAATACGGCTATCGATCCACTTGCCCGTCTGGCCGTCTGAAGGGAAATCTCGTTGAAAGCTTCCTGTGCAACCATTTGGTGCTGAAGGCTTAGCTTGAAACCCAGGGCGAGGGCCGTGAGTACCGCGAAGGTCATCAATCCCAGTCCGCCCAGTTGAATCAAGGTTAGAATCACCAACTGTCCAAACAGGGTGTACTGACTCCCAGTATCGACTACAACCAGACCCGTCACGGTGACTGCCGAGGTTGCCGTGAAGGCCGCTTCCATCCAGGTCACCGGCTCAACGGTCGCAAAGGGCAACTTCAGCAGGCAAGCGCCAAGAGCGATGAGAACCAGAAACGACTCAAGTAGGAGTCTCGGTGGGTTCATGCTTCCTTTTGAGGAAGGCTCGCCTCTGGCACCGTAGGAAACCAGATCCAGAAAATGGATTTTCATAGACGGTTAACCAGGTCCCTCAGGTCTTCGAGTTGGCCGCCGAGGACGATCCTGTCGCCTTTTCGGATCTTCCAGGAATGGTCCGGATGGGGGTGCGACTCCTTCATACGCTTCACCACCAGCGCCTCAACCGGCTCGCCGTTGATGACCTCTCCGATGGTCTTGTCAACGAGGTCTTCTGTGGTGTGAAAATCCACGATGAAATAGTCATCATCCAACCCCAGGTAATCATGCACCATCGGATAATTCAGTTCCTGCGAGATCCGGACCCCCATCTCGAATTCCGGTGCAATGATTCGGGTCGCACCAAGCCTTTCCAGAATGCGGTGGTGCTGGTTTGTGAGCGCTTTGGCCCAGACTTTTTTTACCCCAAGTTCCCGTAGCTGTAAGGTGGCCAGCATGGTTGCTTCCACGTTTCGGCCAATGGCTACCACAGCAGCATCGTAGCTGCCTGCGTTCAGTTCTATAAGCGAGTTTTCGTCCGTGACGTCCGCAATCACCGCATGAGTGATCTCATCAGCCAGTCGGTCAACTCGCTGTTCGTCCGAATCAATACCCAGCACTTCGTGGCCGAGGCGAGTTAATTCGCGTGCGATCGTTGCCCCAAACACTCCAAGGCCAATGACAATGAACTGTTGTTTTTCAATCATGGGTCGGATTCCGGTGTCGGTTACTGGCTAGCTCAAGAAATCTTCTCATACACCTGTGATGGCAGTGCTCTTAGTGCCGTAAAAATACCGTAAAAATTCGCTTTTCACCGTCCTAATTCCACCTCGAATGTGATTTCCTTACGCCGTCTGAAGCAGATTTGGTCGAGAGCAGGGCTTGTCGGCGATGGGAGTCTATCGATTAAAACCGGGCTTTTGGGGCCATCTGGTGATTGCGCTGGCTTGGCTTGGGTTTTTGGCTGTGGCGAACAGGCAGGCCTCTCAGCCTGTGACGTCGATATTTCCCTATCTGGCACCCGTCGTCTTTTTTGCATGGGTATACAGTGCCAGGTGGGGATTCCTCTTTGCAGGCATTGCCACTCTTGCTGCACTTCCAGGTGATTATGTTGAGACTCACACGAGAGCGGAACTGTTCTACGCAGGGCTTTCAACTTATGCCCAACTGACGGGAGCCGTGATTAGCTGTGTGTTGGCGAAAATCGTACTTGAACGGTCCGGGCAATCCTGATGGTAGCTCTATTTAATATCCTGCCAGTCATCCAGATACTTGGCTTTCTGCTGATTCTCCTGAGTTTTTTGATGACCTTGCCAGTGAATCTGCTGATGTTCGGCGACACACCGGATTGGCTGGCTTTCGTGAAATCAGCAGGCATCTGTTTTGGCGTTGGGCTGGTCTGCCTTTTTAGTGCTGGTCGAAAGCGCCATGCGTTGAAGCAGAGGCAGATGTTCATCCTCACAGTCTCGGCCTGGGTGTTCATTCCGTTATTTTCCAGTCTGCCGTTGCTGCTGAGCGATCTTAAACTGAGCGTCACGGACGCTTTTTTCGAGAGTATCTCCGGCGTTACAACCACCGGCTCCACGGTTCTGAGTGGTCTCGATAACCTCCCGGGGGACATATTGCTATGGCGGTCGATCATGCAATGGATGGGTGGCATTGGAATCATTGGTATGGCAGTGGCGATCCTGCCATTCCTCAGGATCGGTGGTATGCGTCTGTTTGCCACTGAATCGTCCGAGTGGACGGAGAAGGCCGTACCGCGCACCAACCGTTTAGCCCGTGGACTGGTGTTCAGCTACCTCACGCTGACGTTTGGTTGCATCCTGACCTACTGGGCACTGGGAATGGACCTTTTCAACGCGGCAAATCATGCCCTGACTACCGTCTCTACGGGAGGCTACTCGACATCAGACAGCTCAATGGGGCAGTTTGACCAGCTCTCCATCCTTTTTGCATCAAGCCTGTTTATGATGCTGGGCGGTATCCCGTTCTTTCTCTTTGTCAGGCTACTGAATGGCCAGGTGCAGCCCCTCCTGAGAGACCAACAGATCCACTTTTTTCTTAAGTTCCTTCTGTTGATTGCATGCCTGATTACCATTTATCGAGTAGTGAATGAGGGGACTTTCCCGGTCGATGCTTTCGTTCATGCCTTATTTAACGTGACATCGGTGGTTACCACGACCGGTTATGCCTCCCAGGATTATTCGCTCTGGGGCCCCTTCGTGGTGGTGCTGTTCTTTTTTCTTACATTTGTGGGAGGGTGTTCTGGTTCAACCAGTGGCGGCATGAAGATCTTCCGATTTCAGTTATCTATGCTGCTACTTCGGGAGCAGGTACTGAGGCTACTCCACCCGAATGCGGTGATCGCAAGACACTACAACGGACGAATCATCAGTGACGAAATTGTAGCGTCCAGTGTTGCCTTTTCATTCATCTTTCTCGCGACACTGGCTGTCGTCGCGGCTATCCTCGCCGCACTGGGGCTTGACCTTGTGACGAGTTTGACTGGAGCTGCTACGGCTCTGGCGAACGTTGGGCCAGGTCTCGGGGACACTATTGGCCCGGCCGGTAATTTTCAGACCCTGCCGGACGCGGCCAAATGGGTTCTGATGACAGCTATGTTGCTGGGGAGATTGGAGCTACTAAGCGTGTTCGTCATGTTCTCGCCTCATTTTTGGCGTAGCTAATGAAAAGGCTGATGAACAAAAAGATACAGCGCACGTGGTTTGAGAAATGTCCAATGTTCTTGTTTTGACGATGCCTGGTGCAGAACGCTCAGCAAACCATCAAAATTCGACCGGCGGGCCCTAATCTGAACGTTCACTTTGCGACCAACCATGGACTGAGTGGGGCAATTGAGGTCTAATGAGAATTAGAATCACTCAATTGAAGCTTAGGAGTCAGGTTGGCATCACACGAAACGTTCATGGCACTTGCCCTACTAGAATCGCAGAAGGCTTTGCCGGCATGTTTACCCAATCCACCAGTTGGTTGTGTGCTTGTTCGCAATGAGCAGATTGTCGCTAGCGGGTACACTCGGGCCCCTGGCGAATACCACGCCGAGGCGGACGCCCTTGCTAAGATCTTGGAACCAATGACAGGCTTAACCGCCTACGTGACGCTTGAACCATGCTCCTTCCATGGCCGAACACCATCATGTGCTGATGAATTGATTAAACAGGGAATTGAAAAAGTTGTTGTTGCTCTGTTGGACCCCGATCCAAGAAACAACGGGCGGGGCTTGAAAAAGCTATGCCAAGCAGGGGTAGAGGTAGTTCAAGGCGTTTACGCTGAGAAGGTCAGTGAATTCTTGGAAACATACCTATACCAAGCCGACTCAGACCTGAAGTCAAATGATGGATCGCATGAATGAAAGAACGCTTTATTTAAGGTACCGATCAACTCAGCACTGCGTAATTGGCAGCACATGAACTTCGAGATCGGAAGGTCAGAGGATTTTTTGGTTGAGCACTGTTATTCGTGTGCCGTTCCTGGTTATTTAGTCGTCTCGCCATTGGCAACAGTCGAATCTTTAGACGCTCTACCAAGCAGATCTCTTGAAAACCTCGGCCCCTCGTTGGCCGCTGTAACCGCATTAGTGAAAGAGATCGTCAAACCATTGCGCGTTTACTGTGCTCAGTTTGGGGAAGAACAGTCCCAGTTGCATTTTCATATTTTCCCAAGAGGCGCGGCGCTCACGAGAGAATACCTAGATGCATTTCCTCAACATGCTTCACAAATTCGAGGCCCTATTGTTTTGGATTGGGCCAGGGACCAATACCGTTGCTCCAAAGAATCAGCGTATGAGTCTAATGCGCATGTTATTGACCAGCTTCGAAAGCTGTGGGCGGTACAACAATGTTATTAGGTTTGCTCCGGGCCTTCGGCCCTCCACCCGACGCCCTGGCATAAAGGCGCGTATGGCTGGCGCTACATGATGGAGCCAACCTCATGATTTTGGTGAAACTGAGGGATCTTCATCAGCAAGATAAAGCGGCCGTCGTGGCAATGCTCAGAGATCGTAAGGTGATGAGGTTTCTGGGCCCTCGTCGCCCCCTAACAGAAGATGAGGCGAATTCGTGGTTTGAGAATGTGCTCGCTAACCCGGCCCGATTCGTAGTTGCTGAGGCCGACACGGATGAATTCATTGGCTTCTGCGGAATTAAACGAATAGATGGTGTTCTAGATTTCGGCTACTTCATCAGGTCGGAGCTTTGGGGCAACGGCATTGCTGCCAGGGCGTGCAGGATGGCGGTTGAAAAACTGTCCGCCGAAATCGATTTCGAGACCGTCCAGGTTTTCATCGCGGACGAGAATGTGGCCAGCAAAAGGGTAGCCGAAAAATTGGGTTGGGTGGTCACGCAAGGTGGTTCTAAGGATGGAGAGCCTGGCCGATATTACCGAATAACCATTTAAAAAGGGCGGCGAACAGAAAAGCAAAACCATACCGCTTTTTCTTCCCTCCGGTATCGCTCGGGCATCGGTCAACGCTGGCATTGTCCAAAATCTGAATGTCCGCTTTGCGACCACTTTAAGCTCTTCAAACTCCTCACCAAAAGCAGCTACTTTCAGCCCTTACTTCTCGAATGATGTGGCCCAGCAGAAGCAGGTAAGTTTGACCGCTACCCCAACCACCCAAGCTACTCATCAGGACAATGTTTTGGTCTCTGGAATTGGAGAATATTATTGCTCGTCTGAGGTGGAGTAAGTGCTTTGACTCCAAAGTCCATTTGATTAGTTGGGCTGTCGGTGGGAGCGCAGTGATACTGAACCAGACTTTTTAACTCCTCAGCGCTCTCATACAGCATTTTCTGGATTTTCACACAGCTGGCGATCGGATTCTTCGAGGCCCTCCTGGCACAATCCACTTGAAACTGGATGCCGCGTAATCGACGTTGATCTTTGAGGGGCGCGTTGGCTATCTCGTTCTCAATTAAGGTGGTGCGCAATGCTTCGAATCCTTCAGGATCACTCGCGAGCAGCGCCACAAAGTCATCAAAAGTTGGCAGTTCCGATTCCTGTTCCCGGCCTGGGTCTGCTTTACTCATACTCACCAACCTTTTCCATCCCTGTGTTTCAAACTCTAGTTCAAGGCTGAGCGTGTCGCGAATTCAACCCCACGCGGGAACGATTTGGGTTGACCCCAAGCGGACCCTGACGATCCAAAATTTGGCCCGAGGCCTAACTAAAGAAAATCATCAACCAGTCGATATCTCCATGACATAAATCATTGCATAAAATGCAATGCATGTATATAAAAGCGTCAGACCTAGGCATCTGGCAACAATCAGGATGATTTATTGTGAGAAATAACCTCCCGGTAACCCAAAAAGAACAACCGGTTCAAAGAGATGCGAACATTCTCTCGACGACCAACGCTAAAGGCCAGATCACTCACATCAATGAGGAATTCATCAAAATCAGCGGCTTTTCCCGAGATGAATTGATCGGGCAGCCGCACAACATCATCCGGCATCCAGACATGCCCCGAGCTGCGTTTGACGAGATGTGGCGGCGATTGAAAAAGGGCGATTCCTGGATTGGCGCAGTGAAAAATCGCTGCAAAAACGGCGATCACTATTGGGTTCAGGCTTACGCCATTCCAATCCTGGGCAAAAACGGCGACATCGTTGAGTTGCAATCGGTTCGATCAAAACTCAATGAGGCTTGCGTGGCGCGGGCAGAGAGCATTTACCAGAAGCTTCGGCAGGACGAGCCCGTGAAAGGGCCTCTGCCAGAGCCCAAGTCTCGCAGGTCGGTTGGTTTTTTCTGGAAACTGGCATTGGCCATGGTTGCGGTCATTTTAGGCCAATTTGCGGCTCTGCAAATGATGTCATCTACCTTGGCTGCCACGGTGACCGCACTGGTGAGTATGGGCGTAGGCCTTGGATTGATTGCGATTCTGACAGCCCCGTTCCGCTCTGCTGTCCAGCGGGCTCGTGCAGTCATCAATGACCCCCTGGCGGAAAGGATTTTTACCGGTCGGAACGACGATTTTGGCAGCCTGGACCTGGCGATGATTCAGCAGGCCGCAGAACTGGATGCAGTGGTCAAGCGTCTCCACGATGTCATTGGACAACTCAATGAAGGAGCCCAGTCGACGATAGAGCGTAGCCATGAAGCCCACGAGGCGGTTCAGGCCCAGTCCTCGTCCACCGAAACGATTGCCTCTGCCAGTGAAGAGATGTCCGCGACCGCCCATGAGGTGGCGACCAATGCCTCGTCCATGCTCGAACAGGTGGAAATGGCGAATGAGCGGGTGTCCAACGGGCAGCGATTGACCGAGAACACGCACAACAGCATGACGGCGTTGTCGGAGGAGCTGGACTCAGCTACCGCTGCGGTAAGCAAACTTGCCGACGCCAGCAAAGATGTGACCGCCGCCCTTGGCATTATTCGCGATATCACCGAGCAGACCAACCTGTTGGCCCTCAATGCCGCCATTGAGGCCGCTCGTGCAGGTGATGCCGGTCGAGGCTTTGCGGTGGTTGCAAACGAAGTACGGGTGTTGGCAGCAAGGACGAGGGGGTCGACGGAACAGATCGATGAAACGCTCTCTCACCTGGAGACGACCGTTCTAGAAGCAACGGAGTCCATGTCGCGGTGCAGTGGGCATGCAAAGGCCACCGTGGAAAATGCCGTGAGTTCGAACAGCACCTTGAGAGAGCTGGTGGCCTTCATTGATCGAATGTCCGACGTCAGTACGGCCACTTCGACAGCCGCCGAGCAGCAGCATTCGGCGAGCGAAGAAATTGCCGTGAAGATTGTGAGCATCAATGACCTTGGGGAAAAAGCTCGCTCGGTCGTCAATGACGCCCAGGATTCGATGAAAAATTTGAAAAACCAGATTGCGCAGGTCGGAGGTCTGGTTAACCGCCTTCGCTCCAGGAACCAGGCTTGATGCATCTTCCCGTGGCAACGAACTTATAGGTCAATTCAAACGGGTTCCATCTCGTGACAAATGCAAACCTGATCTTCTTCAAACTTTTGAGAGAAATGATGTTAAAGCCTTCTCACTAAAACACAAACTTCAATTCGTTGTTTTTGTCCCCATCGCGGCCCTCGTCTATTTCGCGCTCGTAGATGTCCTCCATAATAAGGATCTACATAAGCAAGCAAAGGCGGCGCAGGCAAACATTCTCCTGATTGAAGCGCTGTATCCAGCGTTTACTGAACTTCAGGTAGAGCGGGGCTTGTCTTCAGCAGTCGCCGCAGCGCCTGGCATCTCGCTGAAGAGCCAACTGCCGTTCCAAAGAAAATCCGTTGACGACGAGGTTTCACAATTGAAGCCGATCCTCAGCGACGCGCTGAGTTCAGACCGAGGAGAGGCCGTCCGAAGAAACCTTGAACGCCTTAGCTCGGCGCTCGGTGGCCTTCAGCAGATCCGCGCCAAGGTAGATCGCCAACAACTTACGCCGGAAAGTGTCGTGTCGGAATACAACCGCATCACCGAAGCGTTCATTCGGGCTGTCCGGAGAATTGCCAGTCAGACCAACAGCCCGGCGCTGAATGACATGCTGGCTTTCAAAGGTTACCTGCTTGAAGCCCAGGAATCTGCGGGCATCGAGCGGGCAATTGTCGCCAGTGCGCTTGCCGGGAACACCTACGACCGAAAAACGGCGATCCGCCACATCCCGAGGGTCACCGAGCAAACCAACGCGTTACAGAACGCGAACTTCAACGCCTGGCAGGACGTGGAAAGACTGATCCCTGAATTCAAAGCGTCCCGACAGAATCAGGCGGTCGAATCGATTCAACAGGGGTTCCTTGAAACCGGGCGAATGGACGGACTGGAACTGTCCGCTGAGGAGTGGTTTGACATGGCGTCTGAACGGATCGGCGAAGTGTCGAAGATGCTGAAAACAGCCGGTACCCTCACACACGACTTTGCGGAGGAGCAAGAATCGGCAGCATTCGCAAGCATGTCCGTGTCGGTTGTTGCGAGCCTGCTTGTTCTCCTGTTTTCCGGCGCTCTCAGTTTCACCATCGTAAGAGGCCTGAATGCCCAGGTCGGTTCCCTGATGTCTGCCATCTCAAGGGTCGGCAAACACCTGGATCTGAGCGCCAGATCAAAAGTGCTGGCCAAAGATGAATTGGGTGACATGGCCGTCTCCTTCAACAAGACCATGGACAAATTCGAGAAGGTGATTGAGCGCGTGTCCCAGACCAGTACAGAGCTGGCCTCTTCGGCAGAGGAAACGTCCGCCATCTCCGAGCAAACCAGTCAGACTATGCAGAAGCAGCAAGCGGACACCGAGCAACTTGCCGCAGCCATCAACGAAATGACGGCGTCCATTCTCGAAGTGGCCAAGAACTCGGAATTGGCGCGGGAGTCGGCAGGGCAGGCAGAAACCAACGCGAATCAGGGGCAGGACATTGTGTCGAAGGCCATCAACGCAATTAACTCTCTGGAGGAAAGCGTCGATAAGTCAGCCACGGCGATAGACAATCTAGCGCGGAATACCAATGAGATCGGAACCGTGCTTGATGTCATCCGCAGCTTGGCGGATCAAACGAACCTGCTGGCACTGAACGCCGCCATTGAAGCTGCCCGGGCTGGTGAGCATGGTAGAGGGTTTGCGGTGGTGGCCGATGAGGTGCGCTCTCTTGCCCGGAAGACTCAGGACAGTACCGAGGAAATCGAAGACATCATCAAGAAGGTGCGGGAAGGTGCCGGTGTCGTCGTGGATCTAATCAAGCAGAGCCAAGAGCAAAGCAAGGAGGCGGTGATGCGTTCTGAGGCGTCCGGAGCCGCTCTGGAGTCGATTGGCTTATCGAGCAGCCGCATCGTCAACATGAACGCAGAAATCGCAAGTGCGACTGAGCAACAAAGCTGTGTGTGCGAGGAGGTCAATAAGACAATCACCAGCATTAATCAGTCGTTCGACGAAACCACCCAGGGCTCTGAACAGGCCGCGCTTGCCAGCGTCAACCTGGCCTCGATGGCAACGGACCTGCAAACTCTGGTGAGCGAATTCACGATGAGCGAGCGGTCTGCGACGTCGCGCTGACCGTCGGTAACTTTGTCGCAACTAGTCAACCTGAGATTTGATCAATCGCATAATCCCACCACCCCTTGGCAATGGGTGGTGGGCGTCAGGAGTCGCCATCTTGATCGGCACTTGTGGTGTCAACGAACCTCAGCAGTTTGAGATTGGTTTCAGTGTCGTGACAAATCAGATGGTTGGCGGCTGTGGTGATAGGAGAGGCCGAGTGAAAGCGCAGTCTTTCTCGGTAAGCCTCCATATAGGGAAGCGCGGCCAGAATTGCGTCAATGCGATTTAGTTGCAGCATTTTGAACAATTGCTCCTCTGAGCGTGCTAACTCAATCGTTTTCAGGTTTTCGGCGAAACGGGCGAGATAAAACTCATGCCGCCTGGGAATGCCCACCACCAGGCCCTCTGCTTCTTCAATAGATGAGAGTGGCTCCCCGCTTTCTATCAGCGTAAAAAAGTAGAATGGATACTGACTCAGCGGCGGGCTCTGCAAGTAGCTATCGCCATCTTTCCCTTTGACAGAGTTTTCCGGAAAGTCCAGCACACAGTCGACATCACCGTGAGAAAACATCAAGTAGGCTCGTCGAGACGGTAATCTTAAGGCTGAAAGTTGCAACGGTTGCTGGGCAAGCATCTGCGAAACCCGTTGGAAGTCAGAAAAAGCGCCAGCTTCATGATCATCCACTGGGATGGCAACTCTCAGAGCAGATTCTGCGCTGTGAGCAGGAAAGGAGATCGTTAGTAGCAACGGTAATAAAAGTCTCAACATCATGTATCGCCTATGGAGACGCATCTGTCTGCTACTTTAAGGCTAGTGTTCGACATCACTCGCCGCCAAGAACAAATTGCTATATCGGCAAAGCCGAAAGAACGTATTGGTCCTTGCGTCTCAGGCCGCCTGAATGTGGAATTTCTGTTTTACTGAGCCGTAGCTTACCTGACGACGAATTGGAGTCTGTGAACCATAGCTTTGGGAACACATTTCGTAACTCAAATGTTTGCCATTTGACAAGGTCGTTGCAGGTCAGGCGAAGAGGAAATTGTCGGGACAACCGGCTTGTGAAATTCTTACTCAGTAGCCTGAAAAAGGACCGGCTCCTCAACCGGAGATAGAGACCCGTGGCCAAGCGAAGGCGAGTGGGGTTGACTACATTTACAACCGAGTGCGACGTCAATCCTATCGGGGGCGTCTGCCTGGAGTTTTGGATGGGGCCCTCGGTCTGAACTCGGTCATGCCATGCCCATCGAGGAAAGTCCACTGAATTACGTTTCGCGTCATGCGTAACCGTCTGGTGATCCCATCTTGATCCTGGCGCTGCTGCCGTCAGGATAGTGTCCACTTATTTTCTAGTGGACACTTAACATGAACAACGTAAGCGCAACCAAGCCCTATCAGAAGCGTCGCCGCTTTTCTCCTGAGTTTAAAGCCGACATCGTTGCTGAGTGCCTAGAACCCGGAGCTTCTGTTTCCCGGATTTCTTTGGAGAATGGGCTCAACACCAACATGGTTCGGCGCTGGATTAATGAAGCGCGACGAGCGCCGAAAAGATCGGGATTTGTGTCGGTCGCTCTCCCAGCGGCAACCTCTGCACCGAGCAACCAATCAGTTCCAGACAAGCGTAGCACCATCCGCATCAAGATTCCCCGCGCCGGTGGCTCGGTCGTGGTGGAGTGGCCTGCGGAGCAGGCGCACCAGTGTGCTGCGCTGTTACGGGACCTGCTGGGATGATCCGCATTGACGAGATCTGGCTGGCTACCGAACCGCTGGATATGCGGGCCGGGCCCGACAAGGCCCTGGCCCGGGTTATTCAGGTGTTCGGTTCTGCCAGGCCCCATTGCGCCTACCTGTTCGCCAACAAACGG
>NZGD01000235.1 GCA_002690925.1 Rhodopirellula sp. | reverse complement strand
TTGAAAAAGCGTTGAGTATCGGGAATGGCTAACGGACAAGAAAAAGCTCGCGAAAACCTTGTTGCCTTTCAGCGTTGGGCCGCTACGAAAACCGATGACGATTTAAAGCAAATCGTCTTTCGGGGCCAGCTAAACCGTGGCGAAGTCGCCAACGCTATCGGTATCGGAAAGAGCGCCGTGCGCCAGAATCCGGCGATAAAATCGCTGGTCCTTAAATACCTCGGGCGAATCGCCGCTTGCGGCGAGAGGGCAGAGCCCTCAATTGAAATCGAGGCTACGTCCATTTTTTTGATAGAAGCGGACCTTTTTTGTCGCCGAGATTCCGGCAGCTTAAGCACGCTGAGGTCGCAAAGCGAACGTTCGGGGATAGAGCAGAGGCTCTCTCTTTTAGCGCGTGAGAAGTGGTCGTGAAAACACAAAATTACAGTCTCCATTGGAAAGCGGACCTTTTTGCAGCCCGCACTTGACCCTTGTAAACAATCTGCTGCCTAACTACGTTCTGATCGGGGCCCCATTCACCTGGCCGCTCGGCATGACTTCCTTGACGCCTACCTGCGATCCCTTTCAAGGATAGACCCACGCTCGGTTCATTCAATGGTATTTTATTTCTGTGATATGGCTTTTATCAGCAGCCTAAAACAGGGATGTTTACACACGATTCACAAGGTACGACTTTTGATCCAAGCCCCTCCGTCATATAAGCTTCATGACGATGAAAGAGATTCGACACGTTGGGATCTTTTTAGCTCCGCAAGCTACATATGGCATGGAATAGCTTCTCTATGATCAATATACAAGCATTTTCCCGGAAAAATCTCGTCAGCACATCTCCATTCCTGCGCAAGCTACAATCGAAAGCCTTATTAAACAAAGAGGCGATGGCCGTCGCTGAAAGTATCCAAACTCACACCTTCGAGTTCGGCGAGCTCAACAGGAAAATCTCCAACGGGAAGCCTACATTCTTTTTTACCGACCTCGCCTCCAAACTGGTGGAGAGCAAAGTTAATGACAATCTAAAACGGGGTTACAACGTCCGTCCCAACGATCGGAATATAACTGTCTCCCAGATCAAAACCTTGCTTTCTGAAAGCTGCCCATTCCACGTTTTAAAACTTGATGTTAAGGACTTTTTTGAGAGTATCAATAGGGATAAATTGATCAAGAGCATATGTTCAGAAATGACTGTCTCTAGCGAAACACAATGGTTGCTGAAAAAAATCGATCGGTCACTTTCAGATCAGGGGATCCAGGGCTTACCACGCGGTCTGAGCATCAGTTCTACTTTGTCAGAACTTGCTTTAGCAAAGTTTGATGACGCTGTGAGGTCTATGCACGGAGTTTATTATTACAGCCGGTACGTTGACGATATACTGATATTTTGTTTTGAAAACAGTAAAATAATATTATCAGAATCTAAGATCGTTTTGAAAAACCTTGACAATTTATCCCTCAATACTAAAAAGACTGAGATATTCTCAGTTGAATGTATTTGTGAATCAGGGTGTAATTGTGGGAAGGTTCCATGCAGGTGTAGGTCAAAATGTAAATGCAAAGAGTCCGACGGCCGAGAAATATCTTTACAGTATCTTGGTTACAAATTTATATTCAAGGATACGCCGAACGGTAAGACTACTAAAAATGTAGAAATAGATATTGCCGATAAAAAAATAAAGAAAATGAAAACAAAAATAGCGAAAGTACTTGAAGCGTACAAAAAGAACGGTGATTTTGAGATTGCTAAAAAACGACTGAAATTTGCGACCGGAAATTACCCGCTTTACAAAGGGCGCTCAAAAGGTGGCTTAAAAGGTGGTATATATTATAATTACCCAATGCTTACTAGGAATGAAGGCCTAGAAAGCCTAGACAGATTCAAAAGAAATATATCTAGATCTATGAAAAGTCCTCTAGGGCGCGCTTTAATCCTTACGCTCTCAAAAGAAGAGGTGGATTGGATATCAAACATTAGCCACGTTTATGGATATAAAAATCGAGTCTTTCACGAATTTAGTCGAGAAGAACTTCACGAAATCAAGAGATGCTTTGGCCCATGAAAAATAAATCAATAAAAATCGAGAAAAAAGATTTTCATAGAGTTCTTTTGACTGACTTGCTCCCTTATGAGACGCCAATAATTTTTTCTAATAATCACTTCTACAACCGTATCAAAAAAGACAGACTATCTCATTCGTTTATCATTGAACTTTTCAGAGCTACACCTGATCCGTCAATACCTTACACGTATACTGCCAGTCGCGGAGATCTTGGACAAAGAGAACTTTCAGTAATTCATCCAAGACAGCAGCTTGACCTAGTTGAATTTTACAATGACTATTATTCAATGATTTTGGATCGCTGCTCGCTTTCGAGCTTTTCTTTAAGATCACCAACGAAGGTCGCAAGCAGATTTTATGAAAGACCTCTCCTAAAAGATCTCGATGAGCTAATCTCTGATGAAGTTGATTTTCAGGAGAATGGAAGGTCACCTCAATCGAAATATGCAACTAGTTTTTTTACCTACCGAAAATACAATCGGCTTTTTCAGTTTTTCGATTCTAACGAATTTCTAGAAATAGAAAAGAAATATTCCCGCTATTTATCGCTGGACGTATCAAAGTGTTTTTATAATATTTATACGCATTCAGTAGCCTGGGCGGTTAAGGAGAAGAATTTCTCGAAAAATCATCGAATGACGTCTTCTTTTGAAAATAGATTTGATGAGTTGATGAGAAATTGCAACTTTGGCGAAACAAATGGAATATTGGTTGGGCCGGAGATTTCGAGGATATTCTCGGAAATCATTTTCCAAAGAATTGACGCGAATGTTAAAGGAAGACTCACAGAAAACTATAACTTGCACTCTGAAGAAGATTTCGTAGTTAGACGATATATAGACGATATATATATTTTCTCTAATAACCAATCAGCGGAAGATACAGTAAAAGATCAGTACGAAGTCGAGTTGTCAAAGTACAAGCTGTATTTAAACCAGGCAAAACACGTTAATCTTCAGCGCCCGTTTTATACAAATATTTCGTCTGCAAAAGATTCTTTATTCGTGAAGTCCGATGCTTTTTTCGATGCTGTGCTTGTCAAGTTAGAACCTAACGGTAATATTGTCAGAAAAAACGCTAAGAAGGATAAGCCCTAAGAGCTGGAGTGCATTCAACACCTTATCTTGCGCAACCTGAACTCGACGCTGGCTTGCAACCAGTAACTCTGTCAGAGCTTCGGCCCGGGCCAGCAGTCGCTCGTTATTTGCCTCAAAATACTCACTTTGATCAGAAAGCGCCCCCTCAGCCTTCGGCTTCAGGACAAGCTCAGCGGCCGCCCGGTACTCAACCCAGTCAACCTGCAGCTGTGCGACATAGGAGTTGATTTGCTGTCGGTCATTCTTGAACAACAATGTGAAAGGATCATTCGCTACTATCTGAAGACTTGATTCATAGCTATCGATGCTCAGTTTTATAGCATCAAGACATAAAGCAATTTCGGCACCTTCCCGGGGGGCGTAACTACCACAGACTATCGATAGCAAAGCGATACGCTGACTGTGGATTCGCAATTTACCGGCTTCATTTACCAACCCGCTAAAAGAAGCGGCCTGCGTTCTGCCCAAATGGCCAACACCCGCATGCGCGCTCCAGAGAATCAGGAAAGCAAGCGTCACCAACGCCAACTTACGGCCCAACGTTAGTCGAAGACTGCCATGCTTCCGTTGTTTGGGAGGTGAGGAAATGAGTTCTTGTCGACCTATCAGCTGATCACAATCCATTATTAGTCACGATACTTGGGCCATTTTGTAATTGTTTGTAAATAACTGACAAACATATATATATAAGTTGGCAGCACTTATCTTGACACGAATCAATTTATTGCTGGCATTTAGTCCGGCGCGACTCTTACAACCGATTCGACCTCTTGCATGGTAGGCGATACCCGCATCAAGGGCTACGGCACTGGAACTATAATCAAGTATTTGCAAGTGCTCATCCATATATTGCAAATCGCTCTCCATTAAACAGGCTCTATGGCATCTAACATCTCACCCTTAAGGATTGGGTTCATTCTGATGTAATCGCCCAGGATCTTACCGAGCGAATCAAGTATTACGCCCGCACCATTACTTAGTGAACATATTAAATCATCGGTTTTACTCAAAAGTATTCACCACATTCGCCCATATAGTGGCCGAAAATTTTTCTGTATATGGGATGTGATTGAGCAAGACATAACCGGGCATTCGAGAAAATTATGCCTTTAGCGATCCAGAATACTCAGGCAGAATTGGTGCCCTTTTGCGAGAGTTCATGAAGCTTACAGGTAAGGTATAAACATCTCGATCTAGTGGCTGAGCACCCCTGGAAAACCATCGGGGCGTTCAGCCAGGGCAATCATAAAAAGCGAAGGCCTGCTTTTGACACCTTTCCGAAGGCCAAGACAACACCTTTAATCTTTAGCCCTCGCATCACCACTCGCAGAAGCTTCGCCTAACGTCTTCCCGCTGTTCGCCCCCTTAAGCCAACAGACAAACGTCGTTCTTGCGTTCCCTTTTGACTCGGTACATGGCTTCATCCGCTCCCCGGATCAGGTCACTGCCTTTCTGCTCTCCACCCCGACCGGTACAGATACCCACACTGGCACCAATCCGTACCGACTCTCCCGAAGGCAGAGTCACCGGTTGTGTGATGGCTTCGCGTAACCGCTGGCCAATTTCCAACACGCTGGCTTTTGAGATGACGTTTTCGGTGACCACCACAAATTCATCGCCTCCCATCCGGGCCACACAGTCACTGTCCCGAGCCTCCTGCTGCAGGCGACGGGCGATTGTCTGAAGCAATACATCACCCGCTTCATGGCCGTACTGGTCGTTCACCGGTTTAAAACCGTCCAGATCGATCAGGATTACCGCCAGAAGCTCATTCCGCCGCTGCGCCCGTTGCGTGAATTTTTCGAGATGAATCATCAAGCCATAGCGGTTGTAGAGCCCGGTGAGGGGGTCTTTCACTACCCGGCGCTCCAGTTCGGCCTTGGCGACCTCCAACTCTGAAGTACGCTGAACAACCCGGCGTTCCAGTTCACGCTCCTGTCGCTGTAGCGACAGCACCAACTGACGCTGAGCCTCTTCCTTTTGACGTTTGAGTTCGTTAAATCGAGCCGCCAGACCGAAGGACAGCAGGATCATCTCAATTGCGGAACCAATCTGCAGGCCATAAACGGTGAAGAAATTGGAGGGTATCCAGCCCAGGTTTCGGACCGACAGCAACGCGGTGCCTACCAACAGGAGCAACCAGGCTAACAGGTATATCCGGGCCGCAGGAACACGAAGGCGCACACCAACAACCCCGCTGGTTATCAGAAACGCCGTGGTCAACACGCCCATCGCTGACATGATCTTGAGGGCATCCTGCACTGGCACCAGTAGTGTCACCAGAGTCGCGCACCACCAGCATATCGCCATGACCAATAACGCCCGATCCCAGCGCGGCGCAATCCGGCGCATATTCAGAAAGCTGCGAGCAAACATCACCGACAGGGTAGCCGCCAGAGTGTACCCGGTTGGCAGAATACGGTTGCCCCACTCTCCAACCAGCCCTGGCCAAAGCAGCAAAGGACCCAGGCCGTTCATGCTGGAGGCGGCAATACCGAAGCTGAACACAAACAGCGAATACAGCAGGAAAGAGCGTTGGCGGGTGCCAAGAAACAGCAAGAAATTATAGGCCCCTAGCGCCACCAGCATCCCGAAGTACAGAGCCAGCCAGACATATTCCTGGTCACTGTCTTCGTAGAACTCAAAGGTAGGCGCCAGCCGTGCGTTGAGGGTCATGCTGGCGTGGGTGGTTACCCGCAGGTACAGCGTCGCCCGCTCCCCGGGCTCAAACGAAAGCGGAAAGACCGGTTTGCGATGGGCCACCACGCGGTCCGCTGGCGCCAGGGTACGCCCTGACCGCATCCGCTCAACCGTGCCATTGGTATTCACCCGATAGAGGCTAATGTCATCCAGATAGGCGTAGGTAAACTCAAGCATTCGGTCCAACCGCTGGCTTGAGTGGGATTCCACTTCAATCCGCATCCAGAACACATCGGGAGTGTAGCCTTGGTGGAGATCGCTTGGCACTGCTGGCCCGAAGGGTTCGATTCCACTGCGCACTTGCTCGAACGTCAGCTCACCGTCGGGGTCCCGCAGTAGCGAAACAAAACCATCCAGCGGCTGAGCACCGCGCTCGTCCAGCACCAGCAAACGTTCTGCGCTCCAACCTGATGCTGCCGCCAGCAAAAGTCCTACAAAGGCAAAACACCGACTTGCCAAACGACAACCACCCGACAGCAAATGCACACCCCCGTTTATTGAACTGCCGGATCAAACGATCAAGGCTCAGGAATTATAGCGGCTATGAGGTTACACAGACAGGCTAATCATCCGCCTCGCCAGATTGAGATTGCGCCATTGTGGTGGACAACTGATCCCGGCCGAACGCGAAAGTGACTCAACCCACAGCATTTTGCTTATACTACCACCTGGTTGTTTGTAACAACCCCTGCCAGCTCAGATGAGCTGCCATGAAACCACGCGAGGGTTACTCATGATTTTCGGAATCGCCTGGTTCGCAATGATGTGGCTTGGTCTGATGATGGTCGCGCTGGTGGCTGCTGTGGTGTTTTTACGGCGCCGCAAGCGCAGTGCGCGGGATGAACGCGAAACAACCACCCGCCCTGAACAAAGCGAAGCCCGCCAGCAGGTACTTGAAACGGTCAGGGGGATGCATGCTTCGGCTGAGGGTCTTCATGGCCGGGCTCGCGTAAAGGCACTGCGACGCTACATGGATAGCATGAGCGACGGTCTGGAACTCGTCTCGGACATACGTCCCTCTGCAACCGATGAGCCCAAGGGGGAATGGGTGATTGCACCCGGTGCAAAACCCAACCGCAGGATTCTCTACATTCACGGTGGGTCCTGGATCGCCGGCAGCCCCAAAAGCCATCGCGCCATCACTGATCGTTTGTCGAGGCTGGCCAACGCCTGCGTATTCGCCATCGATTACCGGCTGATGCCGGAAAACCGCTACCTGGACGGCATTGTCGACTGCCAGCAAGCTTACCGCTGGCTACTCGGTAACGGCCCGGACGGGAAGGCTGCGGCTGATTTCATTGTGGTCGCCGGGGACTCCGCTGGCGGCAGTCATACTCTAGGGCTGAATGCCTGGATACGAGACCAGGGTCTGCAACCACCGAATGCTGTTGTTGCTCTATCGCCGTCTACCGAGCTCATGCTCACGTCATTGGGAAAACGAGCCAACCTGAAAACCGATGCCATGCTCGGGCCAACCATTGAGAAACTGGCGCGGGTACCCCTTCCGCTACTGTGGTGGGGCACGGTTTTGGGCTTTCGGGTGCTGCCCACCAGCCCGATAGCCTCTCCACTACGAGGCGCCCTTCACGGCCTCTCGCCAACACTCATTCACGTCAGTGAATCGGAATTACTGCTGGAAAACGCCCAACGATACGCAGCGAAAGCGCAGGCGGCTGGCTCCCAGGTGGAAATAGAAACCTGGCCCGACATGGTTCATGTATGGCATCTGTTCACGCCTCTTTTGCCAGAGGCAGAGGAAGCATTCGAGCATATTGGTGAATTTCTGACTCGGGTAGAAGCCAGCTCAGCGAAATAGAATCGTGGCGTCTCAATAGGCCATCTGCGGCCATACGCCTTCGCTCCGTTTCGCATCACATTTCTTCATGAACCTGGCCATAGGCCAGCATTGCGAACAAACCCGTTCCGCCGAGAATGTTGCCGAGGAGTACAGGGAAAATATGGTAGTTCAAGG
This sequence comes from Rhodopirellula sp., assembly GCA_002690925.1. Taxonomy (GTDB): domain Bacteria; phylum Planctomycetota; class Planctomycetia; order Pirellulales; family Pirellulaceae; genus Rubripirellula. The sequence goes on along the minus strand of NZGD01000235.1, from coordinate 24,441 downwards.
CGGTAAAGATATTCATTTCCCCACTCAGCACCAGAGTGAAAATTTCATTTGACCCAGCAATGACATGGGTAAAATCACCCGCGGCGATCAACCAGGTGAACATGACGATAACCAACACTTCGGATCTCTTCGCCGAAGGCAGCATCCAAACCATTGCCGCTATGAAAAAACCGGATGGTATACCGCGTAAAAATGTCTCGACCGGAGTCAGTTCCGCCAAATGGCGCGATATTTCCATGATCGCCGCGAGGCTTTCGGCGGGAAGGATACCCCCATGGACGCTGATGGCGGCAGTAAGAAACGTGCCACACAAATTGGCAGCGAGCACAATCCCCCAAAGGCGGGCGGCGCAAAAGAAGCGGTTGCGTGTCGGGTCAGCGAGAACTGGCAGCACAACTGTGATCGTGTTTTCAGTGAACAGTTGAAGCCTGCACAGGATAACCAGAACAAATCCGAACGAGTAACCAAGGCTTTCAATCAACGTCAGGTAAGGGTGATCCGAGCCAAGGTTGGAGCGGATAATTCCTTCGACAAGGACTGAGGTCGAAATTCCGACCCCTGCTGCCACACCCGACCACCAAAGTGAAATTTTCGGCCGACGAAGCTCATCTTCGCCCTCGCGCAGAATAATAGAGTAAACGGTCAGGGGCGAAAGATTGCCATGCTCGGATACGGTATTGCGCTCTTTCTGAGTCAGTGACTTTTCGCTCTGCGTTGGCGTCTGCTCGCGGGATTCGCGATCCTGCGCTTTGGCACGAGTCTCTTGCTCTTCCGCGACTTCCTCGGCCTTCTTTTTGGAGGAGGTGTTCCGATCGACTTCTCCGTCTCTCATTTAACTGTCCTTTAGCGATCCAGTAGGTGCCATTGTGCTTTTCAGCTCAGCAGGCGCTCTTTGGCTTCATTCATTCGGGCGGCAAATGAGGCTGGTGGCCGGGAAGACCGACGTCTTCGCTGCCGGATGCAACCGTTTACACAGCCTGGAAGCCGATACCGTCAGGAAAAACTACCTGCTCGCCCTTAAGCAAGAGTTGCGGCTGACTATTGTGTTGTTAACTTCACTCTGGCCGCAACGTCCTGCAACCGCGGCAGATAAACGGTCATCAGAGTGTCCATGTCCACCCTAGCCGCATTGGTGCTGATGTTAAGCGCACCCAGTAATACGTTACTGCTGGTGTATACCGGCACCGCAACTGAGCGCAGGCCGGAATCCAACTCCTGATCCACAATCGCGAAACCCTGCAACCGGGCTTTTAAAACCTCCTCCTTTAAAGGCCCTTTGGTTTTGATCGCATTGGGCGCGGAGGGCTTCAGTTCGACGCTGTCCAGAAAGCTATCCAACTCCTTATCCGGCAGTTGGCCGAGCAATACCCGACCCATGGATGTATAGACAGCCGGCAACCGCGTGCCCACCGACAGCGTAATGGCCATCAGCCTGTGGCGTGCCGATGACCGCACCACGTAAACCACATCCTTGCCATCAAGCACCCCCAGTGACGAGGACTCTCCCAGTTCGGCGGTGATCTCACCAAGGTACTGTTCGATCACAGCACGATACTGATTTGAGGCCTGGTAGGCATAACCCAACTGCAATACCTTGGGCGTCAGCTCGAACTGGCGTCCAACCCGCTTCACAAACCCCAAAGCATGCAGCGTTAAAACAAAACGTCTGGCCTTGGCACGATCCATATTTGCACGCACCGCCACCTCGCTCAACGTCATGCGCGGATACTCAACACCAAAGACTTGCAGCACTTCCAGCCCCGCGGCCAGCGCACCTACGAAGTCCCGGTCTCCGGGTTTCAGGCTTTGTTCATCCATTCTGCACCCTGTATTTACTTTCATCTGAGCCTATACCGTACCATTTTGTTCGCAATACGAACATCAGATCACTGTTTGATTCCAAGGTTACATTTGCCCTTGACGGTCTAAATCAAATCAAGCGATCATGTTCGCATATAAAACTTATGTTCATATAACGAACATTAAAAAGAAAATTGGAGATCTGCATGGCTGAATTTCTCTCTCTCCGTGAAGCGGTGAGTAGATACATCAACGATGGCGACACCGTGGCGATGGAGGGGTTCACGCATTTGATTCCATTTGCCGCCGGACATGAAGTTATCCGTCAGAAAAAGCGCGACTTGACGTTGATACGGATGACCCCAGACCTGGTGTATGACCAGATGATAGGCGCCGGCTGCGCCAAAAAACTGATCTTCTCCTGGGGCGGGAACCCGGGGGTTGGCTCCCTTCACCGGCTGCGCGATGCGCTTGAAAACGGCTGGCCAAATAGCATCGAAATCCTCGAACACAGCCACGCTGCCATGGCCTGTGCTTACGATGCCGGCGCAGCAGGCCTGCCCTTGGCCGTTCTGCGTGGCTACATAGGCAGCGATCTGCCCAAAGTAAATGATCAGATCAAGTTCATCGACTGCCCGTTTACCGGCGAGCGGCTGGCAGCGGTGCGCTCGGTTCGGCCCGATGTGGCGGTGATTCATGCCCAGCGCGCCGATCGCAACGGCAACGTACTGATCGAAGGCATTGTCGGTATTCAAAAGGAAGTGGTGTTGGCCGCCAAGCGCAGCATCGTCACCGTTGAGGAAATCGTCGATAACCTTGATGCCGGCGTGAACGCCTGCGTTCTTCCTTCCTGGGCCGTCACTGCCATTGCCGAGGCACCGAAAGGTGCCAGCCCGTCCTATGCCCTGGGTTACTACGATCGTGACAATGCCTTTTACAAAGAGTGGGACGGCATCGCCCGTGATCGGGAAGCCTTCCAGGCCTGGTTGGAAGCCAACGTGTTTGAGAAAGGAGCTGCGTAATGAGCCTTGAATTTACGTCTTCAGAAATGATGAGCGTCACCGCTGCCCGCGCGCTGACCAGCGAGATGACGTGCTTCGTCGGTATCGGCCTGCCCAGTGAGGCCGCCAATCTGGCTCGCCTGACACACGCCCCGGACATCACCCTGATTTACGAATCCGGCACCCTGCAAACCAGGCCCGATGTTCTGCCACTATCCATCGGCGATGGCGAGCTGTGCGAATCAGCCCTGACCACGGTGTCGGTGCCGGAGATGTTCCGCTATTGGTTGCAAGGCGGTCATGTCAGCGTCGGTTTTCTGGGAACCGCCCAGATTGATCGCTACGCCAACCTGAACACCACGTTGATTGGAGACTATCGGGCACCCAAAGTTCGCCTGCCCGGAGGCGGCGGCGCACCGGAAATAGCCACCAACGCAAAAGAAGTGTTTGTCACGCTGAAACACTCCAAGCGCACCTTTGTGAAAGACGTCGACTTCCTTACCACAGTCGGCTTTGGGCGTGACGGTAAGGCTCGGGACAACGTACCCAACATTGGTCGCGGCCCGACAATCGTCATCACAGACCTGTGCATTCTCAAACCAGATCCGGAAACCAAGGAACTGGTCGTGCACCTGCTGCACCCTAACGTAACCCGCGAAGATGTGATCAACGCCACGGGCTGGGAAATCCGCTTCGCCGACGAACTCGGAACCACCCCTGCCCCCACCGCCGAAGAGCTGGAAATCCTGCGCAGCCTGAAAGCACGCACCGATGCCCACCATGCAGGCCAACAGTGAGGTTTATTATGACTGATGTATTTTTATGCCATCCCCGCCGCTCGGCCATCGGCCGCTTTGGCGGCACTCTGGCCAGTGTTCGCCCGGACGATCTGGCCGCTCAAATCTTCAAAGCGCTACTGGCAGAGGCTCCCGAACTGGACCCGGCAGCCATCGATGAAGTGATTATGGGATGCGCCAACCAGGCAGGTGAAGACAACCGCAATGTGGCCCGCATGTCGGCGCTGCTCGCCGGGCTACCCACCTCAGTACCGGGCACCACCATCAACCGGTTGTGCGGCTCCGGCATGGACGCAGTAGGCACTGCATTCCGCGCCATTCGCGCCGGCGAAATGAATCTGGTACTGGCAGGCGGCGTCGAATCCATGTCACGGGCGCCCTATGTAATGGGCAAAGCCGATAGCGGTTTCTCCCGCAGCCAGAAAATTGAGGACACTACCATCGGCTGGCGCTTTGTGAACCCGCTGATGAAGAAAGAATTCGGCGTGGATTCGATGCCGGAAACAGCCGAGAACGTTGCCGAACAATTCAACGTATCTCGCGAAGATCAGGATTTGTTCGCACTGAGCTCGCAGCAAAAAACCGCCAAAGCCCAGAGCGAAGGCGTCTTTGCCGAGGAAATCGTGCCGGTCCTGATACCTCGCCGTAAACAGGAACCGCTGGTATTCGACACTGACGAACACCCCCGCAGTACAACCCTCGACAAGCTTGCAACATTACCTACCCCGTTCCGCGAAGGCGGTAGCGTTACCGCTGGTAATGCGTCTGGTGTGAATGACGGTGCCGCCGCCATGTTGGTCGCCAGCGCCGACGCGGTGAAGCAACACAAACTCAAGCCTATGGCCAAAGTGCTGGGCATGGCCACCGCTGGCGTTGAACCACGCATCATGGGGATAGGTCCGGTGCCCGCCACCCGCAAATTGCTGGAGAAGCACGGTATCAGCATTAATGATATTGATGTGATCGAGCTGAACGAAGCCTTCGCTGCACAAGGGCTGGCTGTCCTGCGGGAACTCGGCGTCGCCGACGACGATCCACGGGTAAACCCGAACGGCGGTGCCATCGCTCTCGGTCACCCACTGGGCATGTCCGGGACACGCCTGATGATGACCGCCGCCTACCAGTTGCAGCGTACCGGTGGACGCTATGCTCTGTGCACCATGTGTATTGGGGTCGGCCAGGGTATCGCGACACTTATCGAACGGGTATAAGTCATAACGCAACGAGCCCCGGAATACCGGGGCTCGTCAGCAATCCGCAGGGTGCGCCCGCACCCTTCCACTGTCAGATCACATCAAAGTACCTACGCCAACGCATCTTCCTTCCGTGCCACCCAGTAGCGACGAATCGCAAAAATCAGGGAAGCAACGGTAAGCATCACGAACACCCAGGTAATCGGTCCCCGGAAGAAAATCGACAAATCGCCTTTACTGATGAGCATGGTACGCCGCAGGTTGTCTTCGAACATCGGCCCGAGGATAAAGCCGATCAGGAACGGTGCCGCTGCGATCCCTGTCCGGTTAAAGACAAAACCGACAACGCCAAAGGCCAGCATCAGGGCAATATCAAAGGTGCTGTTATTAACGGCATAGGCCCCGTAGATACAGAACATCAATACGATGGGTAACAGAATGGTTTTGGGAATGTCGGCAATGAGAGAAAAGTAGCGAATAGCCGCGTTGCCAACAAATACCAGTACGAAAGAGCTGACCATAATGCCGCAGAACAGCGCATAAACCAGGGTCAGGTTTTCCTGGAACAGAACCGGGCCGGGTGTGAGGCCATGGATCATGAAAGCGCCCAGAATGATGGCTGTGATGACATCACCCGGAATACCCAGTGAGAGCAACGGAATCAGTGTCGCGCCGGCGACGCCGTTATTACCAGACTCAGCTGCGGCAACACCTTCAATCTCACCCTTACCGAAGTTCGCTTTGCGGGGTGAGGTCCGCTTGGCTTCGCTATAAGAGATGAACGCCGCCGAGGTGGCGCCAGTACCGGGGATCGCACCAATAATAACGCCGATAAGGCTACCGCGGACGATGGTTTTCAACAGACCCTTGAATTCTTTCCACGTCAGCGATGCGCCGCTGACCGCAGTACGGATGTGCGGGGCTACCTTGGATGTATAGAACTCAATTACCTCGGGAATCGCAAACAGGCCGATTAGCAGAGGAATGAAGGAAACCCGATCCATCAGGTTATAGTTATCAAAGGTCAGCCGCTGGGTGCCGTATACCGCGTCAAGGCCGATGGTGGAAACGATGATGCCGAGACCCGCCGCAATCAACCCTTTGACCACCGAGCTACCGGAAACGGAGACAATGATGGTCAGCGAGAAACAGATAAGCCAGAAATACTCGGGAGGACCGAAATTCAGTGCAATTTTTGCCAGGTAGGATGCAAAAAAGATCAAGGCAATATTGGAAATCATATCCGCCACAACCGATGAGTACAGCGCCGTTTTCAAGGCCTTCTTGGCCTTGCCCTGCTGCGCCATAGGATAACCATCCAACAGCGTACAGGCAGAGGCTGGTGAGCCCGGGGTACGGATCAGAATGGCGGTGATCGAACCACCATACATCCCACCTTTATAGATACCAACCAGCAGCAGAATGGCGGTGACCGGCTCCATGGAAAAGGTAAACGGCAGCGCCAGTGCCACCGCCATAGTGGCCGTCAGACCAGGAATAGCACCAACAACAACACCGACCAGAACACCCGCCGCAATGGCAAGAAAATTATCAACACTCAAAAAGAGCGTCAGAACTTCAGAAAAATTTTCCATTTTGAGCAACCCAAATACGTAATACCTGATAACAGACAGACGTCGTTATCTGCGTGCGTGCCTGACAGTCAGGAACGCGGTTCAGATCAGGGAGAGCGACTCCCAAAGCGTTCCGGGAGGGAGTGGAACATTGAGCACATAAATAAACAGCAAGGTCACGATGGCGGGAAAGATGATCGCCAGGGCATACACCCAGATATTGCGCAAGTCGCTTGCCAGGAACAGCAGAACACTGGCAAGAAAACCGCTGCCAATGGCGCCAAGTTCCTCAAAAAACAGTACGTAGACAACCCCGGCTGCGACCATTAACACCTGCCGCATGATGGGAACACCTCGACGGAATTCATCCGCTTCACTTCGCTTTGGTGGCGTGACAAGGCCATCGACCATAAGAATCAACGAAAGCACCAACACCAACCAACCCGCAAGCTGGGGCAAAAACCGCGGTGACAGCAACGGGTGCTGCATCTGCCCAGGTATCTCGATGTGCGAGGGGATAACGTAGAACAAAAAGCCCAATGCCAGAATAGAAAAGGCGCATCCCAAAACCGAGTTAGGGTTGCACCTGCCATAATGGGACTCGCTGGCCGCGACAAATTGCAGTTCAGACTTTTCCATGATCAGGCCCTGTATACCGATCTCTCTCAAAGAAAAAGGCGGGCTCACCTTTCAGTAAGCACCGCCCCGAAAGCAGCCTGTATTAACGCTTCAGGTTTGCTTTTTCTGCAACGTCTGACCACTTCTGCAGCTCGTTCTGAACAAACTGACGGAAGTCATCACCCACAACCGTTCCAGCTTCCGCACCGAACTGCGGCAGGAACTTTTTAAAGTCTTCGCCGGCCATAACCCTATCCAGGGCCGCCTGAAGCTTAGCCATCCCTTCTTCCGGGAAGGACTTGTGTGCGATCAAACCAAACCAGGCCGAGGTTTCATAGCTTTCAAGACCGTAGCCTTTGCCTGCCTGCTGCATGGAAGGTACGTCCGGAAGGAACTCGGACGCTGTCGGTGTGGTTACTGCCAGAGCTTTGAGCTTGCCTGATTGAATATGGGGGTAGACCGTTGGCATATTCTCGAACGCCACATCCACATCGCCGGAAAGCAGGGCTGGAAGCGCTTCACCTGAACCACGGAAGGGCACGTGTACCAGATTCGTCTGGGTCAGGTTTTTGAACAGCTCACCTGACATGTGAATCGAACTGCCGATACCCGGCGAACTGAAGGACAGTTGCTGCTCACGGGCCGCCTCTACAAATTCAGCGACGGTGTTGTAAGGGCTATCGCTCGGAACCACCATAACGTTGGGAATATTGATCACGTTGCGTACGAAGGCAAAGTCCGCCACCGGATCGTAACGCAGATTCGGATAAAGGGAAGCCCCAATGGTGTGCCCGGGAGAGGCCATCAGCAACATATGGTCTGATCCGCGCCCACCGCGTGCCAACTGGCCAGTTGCCACTGTAGAGCCGGCACCGGGGCGGTTTTCGACAACAACGGTGGTCAGCTCTTTTTGCAACAGGTCAGCAACCTTCCGGGACAACAGATCTGTTGTGCCACCTGCGGAATAGGGAACCACCAGGCGAATATTATCCTCCGGCCATTCATCAGCCTGCACCAACCCGCCAAAGGACAGCGACACTGCGGCCAGAGTGCATAACATCTTACCTTTCAAACGGCTCTTCATTAATTTCATCATTTTTGTGGTTATCCTAATCAGCAAAGATACTTGTTCGCTTATCGAACTTATGTTCGCATATTTCGCGGGTACGTAATCTCACATATTCACAAACAAGGTGCAAGAGTTTTTCCCTTCCCCCAACCAGCCCTTTCAGAGGCAACCGAACCACCACCCACAAGAGATTTACAGCGAATAATCGCTAACTCCATGCCATCCATAAGATTTTCAGATCAACGCGTAAAGGGAGCCGGTTCCAAACACGAACCAGGCAAGGTGAGGAAGAGATAGGTAGATGGCCCCAGTCTCACAGGGGCCACCGCATCAGTTGTATCAGAATCCGCTATCAGGGCAGGATGTCGGTAAGTTTTTGTGCAGCGTCCTGCATGATTGGCACGTATTCCTGTGCAATACGCTCCATCGACACAGAGCTGACATGGCTGCTGGAGTTCAACGCAAACCGGGCAGTTCCGCGACGATCCAATACCGGTACAGCCAAAGCCCTCATACCCAGTTCCAGCTCCTGATCCACAATGGCGTAACCATCGGAGCGAATCTTTTGTAATTCCGCTCGAAGCGCATCAGGCCCTTTAGTATAAGCGGTCAGTTGCTCGAAGTGGGTTTTTTCGATGACATCTTCCAACTCCGGAGCCTGCAACGCCGCCATCAAAACGCGCCCGCCAGAGGTGGCATAAGCAGGCAAGCGGGCGCCGATTTGCAGGTTAAGAGGAATCAGGCCTCGCCGGGGGATTCGGGCGACGTAGACGATATCGACACCATCAAGCACCAGAGCGGAACAGGACTCTCCCAGCTGGTAGGATACTTCTTCCATGATGGGTGTGACGGTTTCCGAAAAGTCCAGCGACGCCAGATACGAATAACCAAGCTCCAGAACCTTGGCGGTCAGACCAAACTTCTTGTCATCCTGGGAGACATAGCCCAACTTTTGCAGCGTTAACAGAAAACGACGTGCAGCCGCCCTCGACAGGTTGTTTTTTTCCGCAACTGCCGACAGCGTCATAGAAGGCGTCTCTGTGTCGAAAGACCTTATGACTTCAAGCCCGCGCGCAAACGTGGACAGGAACTCCTTGTCTGCACCGGTACCATCCGAATCCTGGTGACTCATCCTGATTCATCCCCTCTGCATTAGCCTCTGTAACCGTTCGATAATCGGACGATTGTTCGAATCAGCGGATAATGACAGCGACGAATCGACTATGCAAGCCACCAGCCCTCAGGAAAAACCAGGGACAGGAATCCGTATCCAGCCCCTGATATCGAGGTACACAACTCAGCTTTTGCTGCCCATCCAGTCGTCCAGAGTCTGGTTAGTCTCGACCAGTGCGGTCAGCAACGGCGCCGGTGCCCAGTGAGCCTCACCGGTGCTCTTGTGCAGACTCTCTATACATTCATACACCGCTTTCAGGCCGCGACGACTGGCATAGAACATAGGGCCGCCCCGGTACGAGGGGAAACCATAACCGTGCACATAAACTACGTCGATATCACTCGGACGCTGGGCAATGCCTTCTTCGAGAATGCGGAAGCCTTCATTGATCAACCCCATCAGATGGCGATCAAGAATCTCCGCATCGCTGAACACTCGGCGTTCCACCTCGTGTTGCCTCGCCTTCGCCTCAATGACGGCCAAAACCTCTGGATCCGCTGAGCGGGCGCGGGTCTCAGGGTCGTAACGGTAGTATCCGGCGCCTGTTTTTTGCCCCAGCCGTCCCATTTCAACCAGCGTGTCCGCGATACAGTAGCTGCGCGGGTCGCCCTTCTGTTCATCCGTCAGCGCCTGCCGCGCCTTGTACCCGATATCCAGACCAGCCAGATCACCTACGGCCAGCGGGCCCATGGCCATGCCAAACCCGGTCAGCACGCCATCGATTTGCTCGGGCTCTGCACCCTCAATCATACAAAGCTGAGCTTCACGCGCATATTGCCGCAACATTCGGTTGCCAATGAAGCCATAACAAACCCCTGCCAGCACGGGCACCTTGCCAATGCGCTTACCCAGAGCCATGGCTGTCGCAATAACGTCTTCCGCAGTCTTGTCGGCACGGACGACCTCAAGCAGGCGCATGACGTTCGCCGGGCTGAAGAAGTGTAACCCCACAACGTCCTGAGGGCGCGAGGTCGCAGCCGCAATCTCGTTGACGTCCAGATACGAGGTATTCGACGCCAGAATCGCGCCTTCTTTGCAGACTTCATCAAGACGACCAAACACCTGCCTCTTCACGTCCATGCTTTCAAAAACGGCTTCGATCACCAGATCAACATCGGCCAGTGCTTCGTAATCTGTGGTACCGCTAATCAATGCCTGACGTGCAGATGCCTGCTCTTGCGAAAGCTTGCCTTTGCTGACGGTGGTCGCGTAATTCTTGCCTATTAGCGCCAGACCTGCATCCAGCCCCTTCTGATTGAGCTCCAAAAGGGTCACTGAAATACCTGCGTTGGCAAAGGACATGGCAATTCCGCCGCCCATGGTGCCAGCACCGATAACCGCCACGCGTTCAATCGAACGCGACGCAACGGATTTATCCAGTCCCGGTACCTTCGGCGCCTGACGTTCAGCAAAGAAAATGTGCCGTAACGCCGCCGATTGTTCCGACTGGGAACACTCGACAAAACGGGAGCGTTCGTATGTCAGCCCCTCATCAAATGGCTTCTCCATGGCGGCTTCAATGCAATCTACGATGCGTTGCGGCGCTTCCTGCCCGCGCTTGCGCTTACGAAGCACCTTGCGATAGGCCTCGAACGCGTCACTATCGAAGCTCTCCGCAGGAATGGAGGCATCACTGATACGCCGTGGCTTGGCACCCGTTGTTACCAGCTCACGAGCGTACGCCAGTGCCGCTTCCTCAAGCGGGCCAGCCATCACGCGATCAATCAGCCCCAGCGCAAGTGCTTTCTCCGCGGCAACTTTCTGTCCGCTGGTGATCATATCCAGCGCCGCCTGAACGCCAATTAGCCTAGGCACCCGCTGGGTTCCCCCTGCGCCAGGTAAAAGCCCAAGGGTGACCTCGGGTAGCCCGACTGCAGCCGAGTCAAGCGCACAACGGTAATGGCAGCTCAATGCCAGTTCGAAGCCTCCACCCAAGGCAGTGCCATGAATGGCCGCAATCACTGGCTTGGCCGAGGCTTCAATCGCCGCATTAACCTGGGGCAAGGAAGGCTCTTCGATCGGTTTGCCGAATTCACTGATGTCAGCACCGGCAATAAACGTGCGACCTTCGCACAGGATAACGACGGCTTTGGAGTCGTCTGCCTGGGCTGTGGTTATGGCCTCAAGGACGCCTTTGCGGACGCCATGAGAAAGGGCATTTACCGGTGGGTTATTAATCGTGATAACAGCGAGTTCGTCTACTCGGCGATAAGAAACCAACATAGTGAGGCTCTCCTGTGAGACTGAATAGCAAAAGCCGTGCTTAGCGCAACGGCTTCTGGCGATGGAGATAACTAAAAAGAATTTTGCGGATAAACTAGAGAACACCTCTGGCCCGCAGCGACGCTATATCTTCAGGCGACTTATCAAGCACGCGCTGAAGAATCGTATCTGTATCTTCGCCTAGGAGCGGTGGCGCTTTTCGATAGACTTGCGGGGTTTTGGAAAACTTGATCGGGTTGGCGATACCCGGCACTTTCCCCAGCTGAGGGTGCTCCAGCTCTATTTTCATGTTGCGGGCCAGCACCTGCGGGTCTTCAAACACTTCCGCAAGGTTCTGAATAGGGCCACAGGGAACATGTACGCCGACCAGGCAATCCATCCATTCCCGGCTGGTTCTGGTACGCGTGCATTCGCACAGTTTTCCCACCAGCTCTTCCCGGTGGAGGACTCGCTGCGGGTTGGTCGCAAAGCGCGGATCTTCCGCCAGCTCAGGCTGCCCCAGCGCCTTGCACAGTCGCTGGAACTGACCGTCGTTTCCGACGGCAATGATCACCTTTCCGTCTTTGGTGGGGAACGGCTGATAGGGCGCAAGATTGGGGTGATACTCCCCCGTCCGTCCGGGCACCTTGCCGCTGCAGAAATAGTTCTGGGCCTGATTCGCCATCCAGCTGACCTGAACATCCAGCAACGCCATGTCGAGATGCTGCCCCTCACCAGTGTTCGTGCGGTGATGAACAGCCGACAAAATGGCAATCACAGCATTCATACCGGTGGTCAGGTCGGCTACCGCCATACCCACGCGCATCGGGCCCGCGCCCGGCTGGCCGTCAGCGACACCGGTAATGCTCATCAGACCGGACTGTGCCTGTATCAGATAATCGTAGCCCGCATCCGCCGCCATCGGGCCTGTATGACCAAACCCGGTGACCGAACAGTAGATCAGTCCGGGATTGATCTTGGACAGGTCCGCATAACCCAAACCTTTTTTGTCGAGCCCTCCGGTTTTGAAGTTCTCGACCAGCACGTCGCACTCTGCGGCCAATTCCCGGATCAGTGCCTGCCCTTCCTCGCTGCCAATATCCACTGTCACCGAATGCTTCCCGCGGTTGGCGGAAAGGTAATAGGCTGACTGTGTAGTGGTATTACCTTGAGCGTCTTTGAACCAGGGAGGCCCCCAGTGCCGGGTGTCATCCCCCAACCCCGGACGCTCAATCTTGATCACCTCTGCCCCCAGGTCTGCCAGGATCTGGGTACACCAGGGACCCGCCATTACGCGGGATAGATCAAGCACACGAATACCTGACAATGGGCCTGCCATAGCTGTCTCCTCAATCAAAGCGCGTTTTCGGCGTTACGGATAATCTGTTTGGCGATAACCAGCTGCTGAATCTGAGAGGTGCCTTCGTACAAACGGAACAGCCGTACATCCCGGTAAAAACGCTCGACGCAGTATTCACTGATATAACCGGCTCCACCGTGAACCTGCACGGCGCGATCAGCAACCCGGCCGACCATTTCCGTGCAGTACAGCTTGCAGCTGGCCGCATTCAGCAACACAGACTCACCGGCGTCGTAGGAACATGCGGTTGCCTCAACCATGCACTTACCTGCGTAGTACTCCGTCTGACTATCCGCAAGCATCGCCTGTACCAGCTGGAAATTGCTGATCTCAGTACCAAACTGCTTGCGCTGCGTGGCGTAAGTAACACTTTCATCAATCAGCCGTTTGGCGGTACCCACGCTCAGGGCGCTGATGTGCAAACGCCCCCTGTCCAGCACCTTCATAGCAGTTTTAAAACCCTGACCTTCTTTACCGCCGATTAACGCATCCGCCGGAACACGAACGTTTTCAAAAATAACATCGCAGGTGTGCGCCCCTTTCTGCCCCATCTTTTTATCGGGCTTGCCCAAAGAAATACCCGGCAAGGTGGCGTCCACCAGGAACGCAGACACGCCCCGACCACCCTCTTCGCGAGTGCCCGTTCTGGCCATCACGGTGAACACACCGGCACGAGGAGCGTTGGTGATAAAACGCTTACTGCCGTTAATGATATAGTCATCGCTATCGCGACGGGCACTGGTCATAACCGAGCCTGCATCGGAGCCGGCATCGGCCTCGGTGAGTGCAAACGAACCAATCAACTCGCCGGTGGCCAGTTTGGGCAGGTACTTGGCTTTCTGCTCCGGGGTGCCATCAATCACAATGCCCTGGGAGCCAATACCCACGTTGGTGCCGAACATGGAGCGGAATACCGGCGAGGTGTATCCCATTTCCTGGATGATGGCGACTTCTTCCGACATGGTTAGACCCAGCCCGCCGAACTCTTCTGGAATGGACAAGCCGAACAAGCCCATCTCCTTCATTTCATCAATCACTTCTTCAGGAATACGATCTTCTTCCGCAACCTGCATTTCCAGAGGCACGAGGCGATCTCGCACATAGCGGCGCACGCTATCGATAAATTGGTTCAGAGTTTCTTGATCAAGCGCCATTATGGCCTCCACACTTCTTGCGAGTTGATAAAAGCTGTCCATCAAAGCGACAGCTAGATAGTTAAAATGAATACCTGAAAAGAGCTACTGCAACGATCAGGACGAAACCAGCACTACGGTTGCGCACAGTGAGCTGCTAAGCCCGAGAAAAAGGCATGAATAAGACAGGTTCCAGCCGTAGGAAGCCGTCCGCGCGTCATAGCCGGTAAATCGCTCAAGCAGTATGGCGTTTGCCGAGTAGGGGGTGCCGGCAATGGTGACCCCCCACCCCGTGACCATGGCAATACCGAGCCCGAAAATAGAGGACTCCGGCCAGATAGGGCCTAATACGCCCCCGAAAACCGTTGCGGTTAAAATCGGGTTAATCCCAACCGCCCCACCCGCGTAAAACAACCACGGAATGCAGATGACTGCGACTGCGTACGCCCAGCCCGGCAACACAAAATCACTGCCTAGTGAACTCAGCGCGGTTACCGTCAGTGCGCCACCCAGAAAAGATGCTCCACCCATAATCGCCAGCTCGTTGGAGACATTCGCCATGGATGGCAGATTTACAGTCCCGGCAACCAGGCGACGAATCACAAGATACAAAATGATCACGGTCAGACAGCTCAGGGTCACCGCTTGCGAATACTTCAGACCCGCCCAGGTATTGAGGGCATAGGCTTCCAGCGAGATAAACAGAGCAAGCCCGACAAATCGCATCCACGGCCAGAACGCGCGTAAATCATCTTCACCGCTTACATCAGATACACTTAACGACGGCGAAGCGCCAAGCTCTTTCTCCCGGAACCATACCCCCACCATCAGATAGCTCAGCGCGAACGGCATGCTCCATACCAACAGCGTCCAGCTAGCCAGTCCCGGCAACAACGTCACGGTCAACGCCACCGCTATCGATAATGGGGACCCCATAGGCGAAGCACCAAATCCACGAATCACAGCCCGCGATGCGTTTCGGGTGGCCGCATCATCGCCGCCATCCTGTACTTGCTTACCGATCATGGTGGCGACCAACCCCACCGATCCGAAGTTCAGCGGGATCGCCAATACCCCGGTACCGAGGCTCAAACCCAAATAACGGGCCACCGAACGCCCACCGAACAAGCTTCGGGAAATTGCAGCCAGGTCCTTCGACGTACTGAGCACCGCTGAAAGTAACATTACCGCCAGGATCAGCCCGGTGATTCCGGCCATGCGATGAACCGCGCTGGCAAGGACACCGGGGTTCAACAACAGAGCCATTACAGTGACCACCAGAATCAGCGATGCAATCACCCGAGCGACCGGGCGCAGCTGCCCCCACCCCATAAAAATCACGGTGCAAGCCAGCAACGCTACTGCCGCAGAGCTACCAGGCAAAAACGCCATTGCGCCAAAACACAGGGCAAGATACGCAAGACCTGAACGCAAACGTGACCAAGTCGCTTCCCTTACCACGGCAGCGAAAATCCGCCGTTTTCATTTTGCGCGATCAAATCGGTCCTAATCATAACGGCCGCCCCATTGCTGGCATCTACAATTGATCGCGCAAGATACCACCGCAAAAAAAATACCACTATTATATACTTTGTATATGTTCTATTTAATTATTGGATACCTACGCACTGCTGTGATCAGGCGGTAACAGCAACCAGCAACGCCAAAGGCCGCTTGAGGCGAGAACGTCCTATGTCATTCCAATTAAAGATCGACCTGCGCCAACTCAACACCTTTCTCACCATTGCAGAGGTAGGTAGTTTCAGCCGCGCCTCGGAAAAATTGTTCGTCGCGCAGCCAGCACTCAGCCGGCAAATCCGCTTGATGGAGGAAGCCCTTAACGCCGAAGTGTTTGTGCGGCATGGCCGCGGTGTGGTCCTGACCGTCGCTGGCGAATTGCTTTACGAGAGGGCAATGACCATTTTTCAGGATTTGGAGCGCACCCAGGCTTCCGTGGCCGCCATTTCCGGTGAAGTCACCGGCCAAATTATTCTGGGGATGCTACCCACCGCAGCAGACACGTTTTCCGGCAGTATCATCGGCGAGTTCCGCCGAAAATTCCCCCGCGTCAGGCTCTCCGTCAAGTCCGCCATGAGCGGTACCTTGCAGCAAATGGTGTCACAACACAGGGTGGATCTTGCCGTTACCTACAACCACGGGAAGCACAAGCATGTGCAACACACGCCATTAATCGAAGAGCGCTTTTTCCTGATCGCTCCCCCCAAGGATGGTCTCGCCATGCGCCAAAGCATCTCCCTGGAAGAAGTGCTTGAGCTGCCCCTGGTTATGCCAGAAGAAAAGCACGGCTTGCGGGAACTCATGGAAAAAGAAGCCGTGAAACACCAGAAGAAACTCCAGCTGGCCATTGAAGTCAACGCTTGGCCATTGCTCGCGGACCTTGTAAAGCGTGGGCTGGGCTACACCGTGCTGTCATACGCCTCGGTTTATGAAATGGTGATGCGCAAAGAAGTCGTAGCCATTCCGATTGATACGCCCGCGCTTCATCGATCTCTGGCCATTGCGACACCGCGCGACCTGCCCCCCTCTCTCGCCACCCTGAAGCTCGCCGAAATCATCATGGATCAGGTGACGCTTCAGGTTGCGGATGGCGTCTCGCAGGGGCGGCCGCTGTTTGGAAAAAATGCTTTGGACAGCATTAGCGCCCCGGCTGATTACGGCCTTGCCGAGTCCTGACATCACATTTGCTGCTAACCCAATCAGTCAGCTATAACATTTCGACATAACCGCAATTCAATTTAGGGAGACTCTGAATAAGTCTCAAAATCAGCGATAATACGGTCATCGTCAACCGCACAGGATTCGTTGTCACCATGGATCAGATCACCTTCTCCGAAGCCGAGTACCAGACCAAGAAGCGTAAGACCCGCCGCGAGATCTTTCTGGAACGGATGGACAAGCTGATTCCGTGGAAGCAGTTGGAGAAGAAGGTAGCCCGATACTATCCCAAGGGTCAGACTGGCCGGCCACCGTATCCGCTGCCGACCATGCTGCGAGTCCATTGCATGCAGCTGTTCTATAACCTCAGCGATCCCGCCATGGAAGACGCTTTGTACGAGATCGAGTCCATGCGTCACTTCGCTGGCCTGAAGCTGGATCGCTTGCCGGACGAAACCACTATTCTCAAGTTCCGCCACTTCCTGGAGCGCCATGGCCTTGGCAAGGTGTTGTTCAAAGAAGTGAACAAACACCTGGAGAAGAACGGTCTGATGTTGCGCGAGGGCAGCATTGTGGATGCTTCCATCATTTCTGCCCCGAGTTCCACGAAGAACGAGAGCGGCAAGCGTGATCCCGAGATGCACCAGACCAGAAAAGGCAATCAGTGGTACTTTGGCATGAAGATGCACATCGGCGTCGATGACACGCTCGGCCTGATCCACAGCATCGATACCACGGCAGCCAACGTCCACGATATTTTGCCCGCTGGCAACCTTCTCCACGGCGACGAGCAGCGCGTGTTCGGTGATGCCGGTTATCTTGGAATTCAAAAGCGGGATGAGCATAAAGATCGTAAAAACGTATCCTGGTTCATTGCCAAGCGTCCTGGCTCTCGTAAGAAACTGGACGACCGTAAGTTGAAAGCTGAAAAGCTCAAAGCCAGCGCCCGGGCCAAAGTGGAACACCCATTCCGGTACATCAAACAAGTCTTTGGCTATAGCAAAGTCCGCTATCGTGGCCTTGCTAAAAACAGTAACCGACTGCATTTGCTGGCTGCGTTCAGCAACCTGCTGATAGGTGAAAAATACCTGCTGGCGTAGGGCCAGTGTGCCTGAGTTCCGCCAAAATGGCGGAAAGCGGGCAAAAAACGAACAAAACAGAGGGTGATAATGCCCAAATCGCGTTTGAATGGCTTTTTTTCGAGTTGAAAAGCGATTCAGCGAGAAATCAGGCGTTAATCAGACTCTCCCTAATTTTAGGAGTTTGACTGCGAGTCTGATTGCTGGGTATAAAGATGCAGCAAGCTTAAGTGGCGTTGGTTACTCAAATATTTCTGGGATATTTCTTGGCATCATAAGGAAGCGTATTTTAGGGTTTTCCAAAAGTTTAACATGTAACTTAGTGAGAGATGACGATTATAATGCGATTTCCGCTTTTTACCTCGAACTCATTCGATTAATCTATTTTGTTTTAGCCACTGACACTAAGAGCAGGAACGTCGATCTAGCATTTCAGTCTTTGATACTTCTTTATGAAAATGTCAAATGGTACGACCCTGTTCTTAACCAGGTATTTTCGAGAACAGCTGAAGATGGATTTGTAGGTGTATTTTTGAAATCTAAAGATATCATTAATCTAGGTAAATCTAGCCTCGAATTCGTATCCTCGCTTATTGCAATCGCCTATATTTCTCCTTTTTTCCGAATTCCACAGCAATCTCTCATCGATTTCTGGAAAGCCGCAAAAATTAGTTTGCATGAGAAGTTTTCTGATGATTTTCCATATTTTGAGGCAGTAAGCCTCTTATTTTACATTCAGGACAGGCAAGAATACTCCTCGCTAAGAAACCTTTTATACAGAGATCTTCGCCAATCGATCAAAGGAGGGGGTCTAACTCAGTCTACTTCCACATTCATGGCATTTTTGGATTACTCAGCTTGCCCATATTTCGATGAAACAAAGAAAAAGTCCTTGGTCGAAGAAGCGTGGCTCGCTGTTCATAATCAGCCGCCAAAAGACAAGTCTAAAATTGGCCCCGCTCTAACAGCTCTCGCGGAGCTGCCTTGGTTTGTTGACTGGAGCCGTAAAGATCTTGATATCAGGAAGGCACTGTTTCGGAAGGAATTGCAAAGCGTTTACTAAGCATGAGAGGATCAAGGTCCTCTATCTTGTCCAGCTGGTTCGCCAGCCACACGGGTCCGTCGGGGTTGCTCGGTTCGCCTTGCTTCCTCGACTGGGCGACGAGACGGTTTACGCCGTACACGCTATTGGGCTTGGTAGGGAGATCGGCGGTTATCCAGCATTGGATAACCGCCACCTATAACCGCATGTGGCTTTTCCCTCCTCATTGCGTTCTTTAACCCCACTGCCCATAGCTGACCCCACACCAACCCCATATCTACACAACCTCTCCAACGCTGTTTTACCAACCTAACTTGGATTTGTGAAAATTACTCCATAGTTGTGTAGAAATGCGAATGTCCGCTTTTGTTTAAGAGCTTGTGAACGTCCAGAAAGGTCCGCTTTGAAAACAGAGTGGACGCAAAAGTGGGGTGATTTTTTTGCGTGCTACTACATGAACAGAAGTCACGCCGTGGTTTCTTTCAGCTAACCTTTAGGATTTTAGATTAGTATGCTTACTAAACCTAAAAGCGCTTATTCACTCACTCACACGATCATTTGGGATATTTTTTATTGTTATAGTACTGCGATTCAGCGATGCCTCGACCGGCAGAAGATTTACAGGGTCATTGGCAAACCGTTCTCGATTTGCGTCACTCCAGTGATTGGCCCCCCGATCCCAGGCCCATTTCAATGGAACGACATGATCGATGTCCGCTTCAGACGCATTCTGAATGACATTTCCCGAGAAAGGGCTTATCCACCTGCCCGTCACGACTCGGCAGCGTCGATCTGTTGCAAATCTGACCGGTGTTGATGACATCTGAATAAGCGCTTCTGCCCTACTGTCCTGGCAATCACCATCTGCATCATCCCATCCGTGGCCAAAGGCTGACCTGGAGTAGCTTTCTGAATCAGACGACTTGATCACTCTCCGATCATTTACAGAAGGACGAGCCATCCCCTTCGGCAGGCGACCATCCGAGGCAAGACATTCTTTAACTGAATCAAATTGCTGAAAGGTTTTGGTTCGGTCATACCAGCTGCTTTGCGGTGGATGGCAGATACCGCTGTTCGACATTTTAACGACTGAAGCGAAAGCTGGGTTGGCGGAGGCCAGAAAGGCAAGAAATACGATCTTCAATACTGCATTGATCAAGTTTTTTGATTCCTTAGAAATGCGGAATGGCTCAATTTGAGGTGCTGGGCCGCTCAAGCACGTCCAGATTCATCATCAGTGGAGTCGCCCTCAGGCTCTTTTTCCATAAGTTCAGCAACGAGTTGTTCGGCTACAGGATCGCTCTCCCCACCATTCTCTCGAATCACCATATACCAGCCAAGAATCAACCCGACGACATTATCATCGGGGCCTTCTTCGAGGTGATCTAAAGGAAGCCCCTCACTGCGCTCACAGATTTGCTTGATTACGTCCCAGTCGAATTCAATTTTGCCTGTCTCAAGGCGTTTCAGCCCGAGATCTGCGAAAGATAGATGATCCGGAATGATCACGCGCGCCTTACGTTGCTCCATTAAAGAGCTCCTGGTTTATTCGGATGCTCAAACCTTAATCGTCCGAAGCTTATCGATCAAATTCATGTATCGCGTCCCAGAGACGAACTCCAAGCCATCGAGCCAGGCGTTCACAATCTCCGATAAGCGCCCTCCTGCCGGCGGAGGTCAAAGGCCGACGTTGCGTGAATACTTCACGCCTTGATTTGTCGCTCAAAACAGCGCTCAGCTGGTAAACAACGCCGGCTGATTTCGGATCGCCGTCCGAGTAAAAGAATGAGATCAACTGGAGAGAATGAATGTCGGCCAGCTCGACTGCCCCCGTGTGCCGGGATTCGCTTGAGCTTTTTCAGAAGGTCCCAGATTTGCGGTCAAACACGGGCCGACCCGCCGAGCGATAGAAGACGTAGCCAATTGTGAGGTACCCGGGAATCAGGATGAACGGTGCGATAAACTGAAACTTGTGCCAAGTGTCGACGACCGGAATCATCGGAAGGGTAAACAAAACAGGCATTACAGCCATCAGGATCTTCAGCGAGGATGGCAATGCAAATGTCAGAGCGAGTGGCCCGAGGGAAACCAGTCTCCGGCGTAGAAGCACGCTTTGGTGTCCATCGGAGACCATGAGACCTTGCTGGCAAAGTGGTCCGCATACTGACTTGTATCAACGGGCCCAGGATTAAAGCGATGTTTCATTCGAGCCCGAAACTCAGCCCACCCCAGAAATTTCAGCACAGCTTTCTTCATGGCTTTGATTGCGACCAACGATGTCGATTACCGAGTGATCTTGCGTTAACCAGGGCGTTCAGGATCAGTAGCAAGACTAGATAAAGCAACATCCATGGAGCCGACAACAGAAGCATCAGTGGCCACAGGTTGCTAGCCAGAAGGATTGTGATGATTGTGTACGCGGTGATGAGGGCACCAATGACCGCTGAAACGACCGCAGCGGACTTCAAATGGCCGCGAAAGAATCTCAAGCTGAAAAGCTGGAGAATGGCGTAGGCGGCAAAAGTTAGGAACAGCAGTTCAATCTTCAACGGCACTCCTAATCTTTCTGCCGACGTCTATCCAGTCTAGGAGAGACTCATGCGTTTCATCCAGCTGAGTTGGGTGGATGCTCACCGATCCGTACCCACCATCAGGAGTGATTGCGTAGGCCGCCACTCTAAATGCCTCGATTCCTGACGATAGAACGGCAATCACATCCGAGTTAGATTCCGCAACAATGGCACAGTGACCTGTGTACCCGGCGGGCAGGTAACTGGTTGCCGCCTCGCCGCCATTTTGATCGGCGACCTGTGCGATCACAGTTCCACTACTTTGGGTCTTCAAAGTCAGGGTCTGCCTCTTAGTGGGCCAGTCAAATCACCAGCCATTTCTGTTTAGAAATAAGTGCTGGAATTCTATTGGTAGGAACAATGGCTGGCAGAAAACAAAAGGTCATGCCCACCTGACCGTTTGAACCTTATTAATCGGTCCGGAGCCGATAGGATGGTGAAAATTTATTCCGGACCTTTTGTCATGCCCAAACTCTCGCAAGTAGCTGTCTTCGCGGCTCTTGGCGTTCTCTCGCTGAGCCACGCCCACCAGTTTTCAGAGATAAAAGCACTCAAACAAGGGCAATCACAGGTCACGCAGACGCTTACAAGCAATGAAGTCGTGTCCATCGTGGATCAGAGGTTGGATCTAGCAGAACAAAGGCTGGCAAAGCACGCCTTTCAAACTCTCATCGGAGAATATGAATTGGCCTCCCCTCGAACACCGGATGACCGGCTCGTATACGGCAACCTGAACGCTCGGCTTACCATGCAGGAATTTAGCGACATTGAGTGTCCGTTTTGCCGCAAAATGCATGGTGGATTGAAATCGGTCGTTGATAACTCCAGCGGCGTCGTAAACTGGGAATTCAAGCATTTCCCTTTAAGCGGTCATAACCCGGCGGCCGCCATGCAAGCCAAAGCCGTCGAGTGTGTGCGAGAGTCCTATGGCAATCAGGTTGCCTGGGCTGCCCTTGACCAATTTTTTGAGAAGACTCGAAGCAATGGTCAGGGGGTCGGTGATCTGCCGACGTTTGCCAGATCGATGGGCTTGAGTGGCAAAGCGATAGAGCTCTGCCTGGACTCTGATGCCCACGAAGACCGAATCTCCGGGGATTATCGTGAGGGATCCAAGCTGGGTATTACCGGAACACCGGCTCTGAGGATTCTTGATCACAAAACCGGTCGTGATTACCTCATCAAAGGCTATAAAACGCCAGAGCAGCTGACCCAGGCCCTTCAGCAGATTCTCGGGAGCTGATATGGCAATTTGCTTTATTGTCGGGCGAGAGGCCCCCTATGAGCCCGACATTCTCACTCCTGTTGCCCACCATACTGAGGGTCGGCAACGATTCTGACGAAATCCTCCAAAAAGCGCATTAACCATCTGTTTTACAAGCCCTAAATTAACTATTTCATCGCGTGCAGACGATGCGTTACCTGCCGTATTCCCACACCCAGTAGCCAAAAGCCGCGGCACATAAAAGCCATGTGCCAATAACGACTGCGGCCGCAACGTGGCTGATCGGCTTGGTTGCCACTTTAGCTGCTTTCGAGCGACTCGCTTCTATCACATTCGATGGCGTCAGCTTGATGACAAGGACGATGCCCAGCGGGACCAAGATAATGTCGTCAAGATAGCCCAGGATCGGTATGAAGTCCGGAATGAGATCAATTGGACTCATGGCGTACGCTGCGATTGCGAGCGCAAGCAGCCGAACGACTATGGGGGTATTCGAGTCTCGCGCCACAAAATAAACCGTCAGCGCATCATGCTGAATGCGTTTTGCCGCAGCTCGCAGCCTGCCAAAGGTCACGGTAGACATCTAAACTTCTCCTTGCGCGATTGGCATTACTCGCAACTCTCAGGGATGATCAGGCCGAGACAATAGCGGGCTATTTAGCCAGGCTTGTTTGTAGTTGTTTCAACTGACCCTGGAGGACAGCTTTTTCCTGCAGTAATTCGCGATTCTGATCGTTGAGGAACTGGTTTCGGTCGTCAGCCGCTGCCACGCGCTCTCTGAGGTCGGAGATCCGCTGCTGGCAGGCCGCGAGATGTTTTTCAGAATCCGTTAGGGCCGCACCAAGCTTCTCCCGGTGTTCGGCGTCGCTATCTCGCTCCAGCTGGAGGCGGTCGACTGTCGCTTCCAGCGTTTCTGTTCGCGTTGCCCATTGTGTTATGACGGCCTGGCTCGCGTGCAACTTTTCTTTCAAGTTTTCAGCGTGATCCTGACTGGCCTCATAGCGCTGGTTTATTTGGTCGCGATGTTGTCTCAGCGTGTCGCGGTCCTGTTCGCTGGAACGGAGCTGCTGCGTCAGCTGATCCACCTGACCCTCCAGCCCTGACTGGGTCCTGTGGAACTGGTCCCGTTCATGACGGCGATCCTCGGCAATCTCCTGCTGGTAGTGCTCGAAATGGCTGCGGATATCGCGGTTTTCCTGCTTCATCTCTTGGACGGTTGCAGTGGTCTCACTGAGTTTCTCCTGACTTGCCTCCAGTTTGGACGTGAGTGAGGCCGCCCGGTGCTGTTCCTGTTGCAGAGCGTGGGCCTGGGCATCGCTTTCGTTGCGAAGCGCTTCATTGGCCTTCTCCAGCCCGCAGCGTTGCTCTTCCAGTGACTCGCACCGCTGCCGCACCTCTTCCAGCTCGGTGCGCCATTGCTGTTCCAGCGTCTGGTGCGCTTCGCGCTCCTGCGTAATACGTTCATCGGCCGCGTATTGAGCTCGCTCATGCAGGGCTTTCACGGCGGCCACCAAGTCAGCCGGGAGTCCGTTCAGATCCGCTGCGGCTTCGCTGCCTGTTTTCCAACGTTTCAGCATTGGCCCGAGAGTGCTGCGACTGCCGGTACCGAGCTCCGATCGCACCCGGTCGACAGTGGGCTCGTCACCGCGTTGGCGGACGCGTTGCGCAGCGTTGGCGACATCCTGGTAGGTAATTCCGGCGCGGGCCATGACATGCCTCATTTTTATCATATAACGTGATATGTAATATTACGTTATTTATGAGATAATTAACAAAGTTAATTTAAGACCCATAACGCACGTTAAAGCGTATTAACGTGCGTTAGAGTGTGGTCTGCTCTATTCTGCCCCTGTAACACCGGTACACCACCGGCTCTTGAGAGCACGCCTCGAATTGGAGTGATCATGGATCCAAAACCCACCACCAGGTCC
>NZGD01000234.1 GCA_002690925.1 Rhodopirellula sp. | reverse complement strand
CGACTTGGCCCGCATCATCACAGGAAAGATTGGTGATTCAGGAGCCAACGAATCGATCGCATTTGAAACGGTTAGCAAGTCAGTATCTTTGAAGAGGCTCCGGTTTTCCGACACCAGCCGATTCCCGGAAATCACTGCCATTGTCGGCAGTTTGATAAACTTTCGTGCGAGCCACCGCGTGTAATCATTTGCAAATTCACTGCCCCGGTGAGGAGTGCCAATCGTGACCACTCTTCTTATGGATTCGTTCGGTTTAAAGAATAAAGTACTGACGAGTTTATTGCGTTCAGCCTCGGGTCCGTTGATCTTCTCAATCGCCTCCTCAGCGGTTCCGGCTTGCTCGTAGCTAACACTCCGCCAAAAATCGTCACCGCTTTCGATTGTTTGAAGGCGACTAACGAGCCCGCCCATACTGTGCCCTACGAGCACCATCTGATCCATCATCTGATCTTGATGATTGGGGTCAAATGCGGTCCTTAAATCCCGCAAATCACGACGCAATTCAGTAGCGCTATTCCAAAAAGGCTGTCCCGATGGATACAGATAGAACCAGAATTGATAACGCTCCCTAATTTCTGGGAAACTCCTCAAATCATTGAACATGTCCATCCAGGTCATCGGACTGGACCAGAGACCATGAACCATCAAAACTGGAATCCGATCCGGATCATAGGGCTCCAGCATATAAAGACCGCGTTTCTTTTGTAGATCGTTGGGATTCAGCAGCCCCTGGGTTGCTTTATTACGTTGCCGAAACTCTGGACTATCGAGGAAGAACGCTAACGGAGCCGTCAAGTCGGTCTCCAACGGGACCCACTTTTCGCCCAAGTGAATCTGGTTAGCAGTCAGCGGATCGAAGAACTCCAGCACGCAGTGACTCGCTTCACCAGTCCGCGAACCATCTGTTGGCTCGACACACCGCATCAATGCAGTCACCGCGTAACTCAGGCCTTCGGCATAATACTTTTCACGCTCATCTGCATTTTTGGGTGGCTTTCGTACCGCGATCAATGGCACCCCCAAACCAAAGGTTGTATGTCGATTTCTCAATGTCTCGATTTCATAATCACTTACAAACTCATAGTGATCAAATTCATCCGGTCCCCATTGGCCTCGCATCTCCGCCCGTACAACAAACTGACGGTCCGGAGTCTCAATCCGATAACTTTTTCCCGGCTCAATTTTATTCTCGGTACACAGTAAACGCAGCGTATCTTCAAGTGACTCGTTGTACAGATCACAAACCGCACGAAACTGCGGATCATAAGCATTACGAGTGTCTTCCAAATCATCGCTGAAGAGGTAGTCGTAGCTATTGGTCAGTGAAATTCCATAATGATTCAAGGCATCACCAAGACGTCCCTCCTGCTCAGCTTTCTTTCCCTCCACATAGGACAGTTCACTGAGTGCATAGATTAAATCGGAATCAGGGTGTTCATTCACTCGCTTACGAATATGGGCGAAACACTTACCCGGATCAGCCTCATAACGATCTTCCAGTGCAAATCGACGAAGCGTGTGCAAGGTCCGTTGACTGATTCCAGGACCCTCTTTCGCACTCAAGCCAAGACTACTGGCCAGAGCATTGTCACGAACATCACGCATGGACAAGTAGCGGCCCGTGGTGCAACCGCTCAGCAGTAAAATCAGTGTGAGAATTGCTGCCTGCATCATCACTGAGTGCAGCCAGCGGTCTCTGCTGACAAGAACTACCTCAAGCGAATTGAGGCGGTCGAAGCACTCCAACTCACTTGCGAGTTTTCTTGCAGGCGCAGCACACAATTCCCCCCTGATGGATTGCGTTTTAATCGTAAGAGTTTGACCTTCCGGTTCCCTGTTCATGCAGCGATCAGTTTGATTTTGTTCGGCATATCAAATCGCCTGCCTTGCAGGCTGCACACCGATTTGCGTCATTATCACTTCCCATCGGACGGTAGAGCGGAAGTTGGATCGCTGTCAACGCATCTTCCATGAATCCGAATTCTGAGCCCGCAAGTTCTGGGTTTCTGTACCGCCAATCGTTGTCCGCGAACTGGACAATGTCTATTCTTATCACGAAGCCGCGGCGCTGAATTGGCCGCATCTAGCGCCGGGAAGCGCATCGGTCCTGTGTGAAACACTGACGTGAAACCCAACTCGTTATTTCACCAACATGCGACCATTTTTTTGGTCGCATCACCGGAAAAACCGTCTTCACTGCATTGCTCAGGTTCGTTCTATGCAGGTCACGGAATCTATCCGGATTGGCCGTCAGATTGGTTTTTGACCAAGCACTTTTTGTAACCTATATTCCCTTGGCCAAGCGTTGTGAGCATCATTGCAAGGCCGTGAGACGGATCGCCAAACCTTGGGCTCCGTCGATCTCCCCTCCCCAAGGATGCTCAACGGACATGCACGCATGGGTCTACTCGCAAGAGTCAACACTCGCTCGATCTTGACACGGCTAACAGCTGGCTTGGTCTGCTCTTTTCTTGCCACCACTGGCTACGCACAGGTGGTGTCACAGGCAGCACCTGTGGTGATCATTGAGCCAGAAGTCGAGCCAGAAATTGATCGCGAGGCCGCAGCGCTTGCTGAGGGTCTGGAGATGGAAACGGCGCGACAGTGGAACGACGCCGTCCGCCATTACGAGACAGCCTCACGTGACTTTCCGAAAAACGCAACACTGTATCAGCGGTTGATCATCAGCCGCTTGCACTATGACGTGAATCGCCGCTATCAGGATGAAAGTTTTCTTGCGTCCATTCGTGAACTCAGCACTAGCCAGGCAATCGATCTGTACTCAGAGGTGCTGGCGAATCTGAACACACACTATGTCGACAACGTCGACTGGCAGAGGATTATGATCCATGGAACAGCCGCATTAGAAGTCGCTCTGACAGAGGAAAAGTTTGTTGGAAGAACCCTAGCAAATGTCCCCACCGAAAAAATCGAAGGATTTCGTCAGTCAATCCATCGGAAAACCAAAGATCGCAGTACCGCAACACGATTTGACCTCCGTGGCACCGTCGCGTTCGTTGCACAAGTTGCCCAACAGGAACTAGGTCTGTCAGGAACCGCAACCGTACTTGAGTTTTTAGCAGGCACCGTATCCACGCTTGATCCCTACACACGTCTATTATCTCCGAATCAGCTTGACGAGATGTTCTCCAACATTGAGGGCAACTTTGTGGGTTTGGGAATCGAGCTAAAAACCGATGCCGATTGCCTTCGGATTCTCTCTGTCATCCCCAACGGGCCGGCAGAAGAAGCGGGTATCAAGGCAGGAGAACGAATTGTTCGTGTCCAGGACCTGCACACAACAGAAGTGTCTCCAGATGTTGTCGCTGATCGGCTTCGAGGCCCCGAACTGTCCTACGTCTCTCTCACCGTGATTGGGCAGAATAAACAGTCACGCGAAATGTCAGTTCAAAGAAGACGTGTTGAAGTCCCCTGCGTTGAGAATGTGCGATTCGTAAACCCAGCAAAACGAGTGGGATACCTGCGGCTCACCAACTTTCAAAAAACGACAAGGCGTGATGTTGAGCGTGCACTACATCAGCTGCACGGACAGGGCATGAAATCGCTAATCATTGACCTACGCGGTAATCCCGGAGGCTTGCTCTCCGCGGCAGTGGAAACAGCCGATCGCTTCCTCCGATCTGGGAAAATCCTGACAACCAAAGGACGCAATACCAGTGAAAACTACGAGTACAGGGCGCACGCAACGAATACGTGGAACGTGCCACTTGCAGTCCTGATCGATCACGACAGCGCCAGTGCCAGCGAAATATTTGCGGGGGCCATCGCAGACAGTAACCGAGGAACAATCATCGGTGAAACCAGCTACGGTAAAGGCAGTGTCCAAGGCATCTTCCGAATGGACACCGCAAAATTCGGGCTGTGCCTCACTACCGCAAAGTTTTACTCACCCAGCGGCCGGGCGATCAGCCATAACGGAGTCATTCCAAACATCGAGGTAGAGCCAAGCTACATCGCTGCACGCCCGAACGATTCAGGTGAACTAACAACCGACTTGCAAGATACAGTCCTTCAGCGGGCGATGGAACACTTTGATGCAAAGACACCTACCAGCAGCATTGCCAACCGGAATACTCCTTCTGGTGTGGCGTCTGGAACGCCGTGATCTCTGCACACCGTGATCTCTGCACGCCGTGATCTCTGCACACCGTGATCACAGGTTTGCAATGCATTGCACGGAATCACCGAAGTCCATCTGCGAAACACCATCTCACTAAAATCGGTTAGCAAAATATGGACTCCGTTCTGCAGTCCTTGCTTCCGCGACGCGTCAGTGGAACCTCTCAACGAATCACTCACATTCGAATGGTCCACCGACACACAAAAAAGCGTTGACCGCGTTAACGGGGAATGTGAGCCACGACGTGTGGCATGCTTGCCGACGCACCCGCGACGGCCTGCATTGTTCTGGGCGGCAAACCTGCAGCCACAAATAAGCGATTCATTCCCGTCATCAGTCGGTGCCAGCGATCAATGATCTCGGGAGTGCCAAAGAGACGTGCGTCTGAGCGGTCAAATCCCTGCTCGCTGACACGGATGGACGGATCAAGGTGGACGAGTGCCTCAAGCATCAAATGGTTACGGCAGTCCCCATTACTCAAACCCGGATCATCATAGATCCAAAGGTGATTCTGAAGCGATTCATCCAGTGCTTCCAAACTTGCTTGCTCCATGCTGGCTGAAACGACAATCGCGCGAATTGGTCCACATTGCACATAATACTTTGACATAAGATTGTTCTTCCGTGATGGTTACCAGTAACTGACCGCGGCCTCGTCGCCGGGACTGATAACAGCATCGCAACCTCTTGGACACGTTTGGTCAAAGCATCAACGATGGCAAAAAAGAAACCGATGAATCATTCACCACTCACCAAACACCACAAATGCTTGCAAAAAAGGCTCTGGCGTCAACCAAATCCAATGCTGTTAGAGGCTACTGAATTATTGCAACCGTCACCACGACTACAGAGCCCACACAGTGACCCTGAAACACGGATCGTAAGATCGACCTGGGATGTCGCCAGGGCCACCTGCACTCAGAGGAGAAAGTGCCCGGTTGGACACCCTGCGTTCACGATCAGCCCAAGCATGGGAGTTGACGATCACACCGATTAAAATGCATCACTTTTCATTCGGAGCAGACTTCTTGCCTGGCTTCCTTTCACTGGCGTTCGATGCTTCTTCAGCTTCACTCTCGCTTGTGTAGTCCAGACTGAGCATAAAACTGGAACCAAACACAGCCTGCACTTTGGATTCATTTTCCTTTACGCTAACCTGCGTTTCCATGATCCGAGAATCGCTACTGGAAAGCATCCGGGGTTCAGGTGCCACGAGTGTATTTCCAGTCTTCGCATCCAGCGCAAGGACCTCCAGTTTGGGCCTGTCCGTTCCCGCGACGTCTGCGATATCGAGTCGTGCAAGAACAATCGCCGGCGTTTCAATTGACTGCGACGTCGTACAACCCCATGGTGTCTCAAACTTTTTCGACCACACCAAGCTGCCGTCCTTGAGCGAAAACGCAAAGGCAGCATTAGCGGTGTGGTGCGTCTTGCCAGTAGCTGTTGCGGTTCTTGGCTTAGTCTTTCCGACTGTTGGCATGGTATAAGCCGGCATCACAACGGCAAGGTCACGCAATAACAAGACCCTTACCTTATCAAGCTTTTCCTGGGGCTCGAGTTGTGTTCTCACGATTTCGCGAGCGGCTTGGAGATCCCAAATGAAGGTCTCCCCTGCCGGGCTCATCATGAGAAGATGGTGCCCTGAAAAAAACCGGCTAATGAAAGCGGGTACTGTACTATCTTTATTTGGCTTTGAACCGGCATTAGCCTTCTGACTAAGAACCACTTTTCCGGTGAATGGGTCAACAAGCCTGATGTCAAAGACACCATCTTCTTCAGTCTCCTGATAACACAATACATGCTCCCCTGCGGAACGCCACAATTCACCAAATTCAAAAGGTGTTCTATCGAGCTCTCGGCCGTCTGCGATGTCAAAAAACACAGTCTCTTGGCTTGTGGCGGAAACAACCGCAACACGCTGCCCATCACTGAGAACAAAACCACTTTTCGGAGCCGCATTTGTGCGCCAGATTTCTTCACCGTTCTTCAGGCTAATGGCCTTCAGCTCGCCCCCCCTGAGTACCAACACACGATCTCCCAGTATGGGTCCGACCCGATACTCGGGACGCTCTCTCATATTAGTGGACTCCAGCCGAAAATTCCCCACCTGATCACCAAAGGGCGTGGACGTGGTTTCAAAATTCAGGCCGCGACCGACAGACCCCAAAATCTCACGAGACCAAATGATTGAATCGGTACCGGGCTTGTTGAAGTTGGCCAAATCGACGGCGAACAAATGCGTTGCTGTGTGTACAACCATCACCCCACCGGACACCATGGCACGCCACTGTCTTGTTCCAAACAATGTGGCAATCGACCTGCCAAACAGAGCCAAGGGCTTCAGTACGCCATCGGGTCCCCGCAACGAGATATTTCCACCCATCCCAACCAGCTCAAAGCCGCGGAACTGCTCACCCGTTTGGACATCAACGCTTCCCAGAATCGAACTCGAAGTACGACTGGGGTATCTGATTCTTGCTCCTCCAGTCCACGTAGTTTTCACATTTGCGGGCCACACTTTCTCAACCACGGCTTGCTCTGCCGCACGACGAATTTCATCGAGCGATTTTGCATCTGCCTCAGAAAAATCTTCTGACCTCGAATCCAACTCACGAATCACATCCAGTACATAGCGTGGCATCTTCCCAATCGCATACGCGTTAGCCAACATCATCAAACGCGGCGATGAGAGTTGGCGCATCCCCTCGGGACTTGCCTGAAAATGCCCTAACGCGTTCATTTCAAGCTGATGAGGTTCCGCCGAGTTCCGATAACGCCCATCCAGCACAACTCTGAGTACTTCCGCGGCTTCCATTCCATCAAAATGAGTCAGAGCGCGTTGAATTCGACCACTTGCTTGTTGGGCTTTACCTCGCAGTTGAGTTTCCAACTGGGTCTCAAAATTTTCATAGATGTCAGGCTCAATGCCTGCCAGAAAATCACGCAATCGACCATTAAACCAGTCATCTGCCAGACACCAACGTCCCTTTTGTCCCAAGACCTCCTCCGCTGTAGCATTTGCTTTGAATTCACGACTGATCAGCTCACTCAGTTCCAAAAACAGTCGCACTGCTTGCTCATCATCTTCAGCAGCGATCGCCGCTTCAAGCCGCAAGGCGTTGAATTCAGCTAGCTGAATTGGACGGTCAATCAGCGTCGCAAGCTCCTCAATCTGCTCGGGGGTAAGACTTCCCCGTTCACGAAATTTCGCCAACATCCCCGAGACACTCAACATCCGCACCTCATCATTTTCTGGCTGTGCGAGTCGAGCTTTCGCAAGCAACTTCAATGCATCGGTGATCTCTCCTGACTGAATCAACAACTCTGACTTTCGCACCAGAGCATCAAAATTTTCGGGATCCTCTTGAAGCATCCGCTCGACCATTGGAACAAGTGTTCCCTCTCCAAATGCCACGCTTAACTTTGTCGGTCCCTGCGTGATAATCTCGCCGTCGACGGCAATCATGTTCCCGAGCTCATAATTGGTTTGCCGCCGGTCCATGACAACGCCATCTTTAAGTGAGACTTTGACTATTTCCTGCGTATTCGTTGGCAGAAGATAACAATCTGGTCCGAAGACACCCTGGCCGGAAACCTGCTGCCCGGACGCAAACATATCTGAGGTTGTCTTCCAAGCCTGGCTGCCGTTGGTCAAGCTATACGCCTTCATCTCCCGAGGACCTACGACGAAGAAATTATCTCCACGGATACCTGCGAGATAGCGCATCTCAACACGAAGCATCTTGGTGAATAGTGCCCTACCCGTTAAAAGGTTCATCCCAAACAGACGATCCGTTTCAACTGGCGTCACCAAAACAGACAAGTCTGAAACGATCGCAGTGCCGGTAAACCAACGTCTGAGCAACTGCTCAGAGCTAAGCATTGTGCGTTGTACAAATCGGGTCTGCACGAGGTTGCGCGGGTAATTTACACCCCACCTTAAGGTCCGATCCCCCAAATTCACAGCAACCAACGCACCAGCACCTGTGGGACAAATCAGCATTCCATCCTGATAACTCAACATTGCACCTGCAACACGGCGTATTGAATCACGGCGGACCGTACCGAACTCATTTGCGACCAATTGCTGACGCCAGATTTCTGTACCTGTTGTTGGATCAAGGCAGATCAGGAAAATGTCGCCCGCCAATTCACACATCACATATAAACGTCCCTCAACTGGCAACGGCGGTCCGAGGAAAAAGGCATTTGCCAAGGGTGAGTCCGGCCCTGCTCTAACGCCCTGAAACCATTTCAGAATCCCCTCGGACTCCAATTCCAATGCGACAAGAGAATTGCCACTCACGGGTGCAGACCGAGCCATCACCCCCATAAACCCACGAATTTGAGCCGTATCCAGCTGCTGCAGACCCTCCAGAACGTAAACTCGCTCTCCATCACTTGTCACGTGCCCATAAGGCACATCGTTCCAAACACGTTGCTTCACAAACTCGTTAACTCGAGACGTTGCAATGCCGGCACGTGCCATGCGAGCGTTGGCTTCTTTCGGTTCATCTTCCTCGGGAGCTTTGCTCCATGGGTGTAACCAAACTCGCTTCCCCGTACGATGATCGACCCCTACCAAATACTCAGTGGTCCGCATCAGAAGTTGATTCCCCACTCGCAGCGGTACCCAACTGGGAGGTGGCATTTGCTCGCTGGACGCCAGAGCCCTCTTCAATTCGTTGACTTCACGCTGCTGCTTTGGGCTGACCGTCGTATCCAACTGCCACCGAACGTTGCTCAACGGCATTTGGCCAGAACTGGCACCATTTCGATTTGCATTTGCATTGAAGACGCGATACTCCTCGAGCTGACCTTTCGCAAGTTTTTGAGGAGAACCATAAAACTGTCCAAGCCAATCTGACAACTCACCGTCCTGGGGCCCAGACTGCGCAACACCACCTACTGTGACTTGCCCCGAAGTACCCACGAGAGTGGTGGGCAGTTTGCGGTTTGCCAACTTGCACGCAGCCGCATGCAAAACAAGAACTCCCTTTCCAAGTCGGTTGACCGCCCGAGGAACAGTCACGATGTCATCCAACAAAGTCGAGGCTGCAATCGGATGCCCTTCCAACATTTCATGTTGTGCAAGCAACCAGGACGCATCATAGCCGGCTTGGGTATGAAAATACCTGCGACGCACCTCACGCAAGCTACTCCAATCTCGCGAGGACGCTGCCTCGTCCAGTAATTTACTTGCGGCGGGTCCGTAACGTAGTTCGTAGGTTTCCATAGCTGCCGGGGGCAAACCGCCAATCATGTCACGAACTTTATTCTTATAACTTTGATTGAATGGGCTTCCCGACAACCGGGACTCGCCCGCATCAAGAAAGAAATCCTGACTCAACAACTCATCTTCATTTCCTTCTTCTCTCACGCGAGCAAGCAGGTCTCCCAAACTCACCACCGCCTCGTTGTATCTTGCACCCTCGATTGCTTCCTCTGCCTCTTTCAGCCGCTTTTGCAGAATGCGGGGTACGGTCACAAAACGGGCCGAATTCAGGGCCTGCGAATAGGCTGGCTCAGGCCAGTTCAGTCCGGAAACCGTCAACACAACCAGCAGCAAGCAAACTGGTTTGAACAAGAGGGCAATTTGTTTTTGAACCACAATACACCTGAAGAGGAAAGGGATAGCTTCATAGCTAACTCGGCAGACGGCACGACTCCATCAGGATGCACCGCGTCCTACTCCAGTCCATTGTACGGCCCAATCCGCAATTGTGGCGAGAGTCGAAACTACTTTCGTGATTCCAAGCCAGTCAAAATGTCGTGAAATACGAGGTCTGCTGACTGATCGCCATCAATTTCCAACACATTCCCCTGGCCGCGGTAGTACTGCAGAACAGGAGCGGTCTGAGTCCGATACACCTCAAGCCGGGCAGAAATGGTTTCCTCGTTGTCGTCCTTGCGATTCTGAAGTACCGCACGCTTGAGAAGCCTGCCCAATAGAACCTCGGGGTCAACCTGCAAGTGCAAAACTGCGTCAATCCGCCGTTGGCGTTGCATGAGAAACTCACTTAACAGCTCAGCCTGATGGACGGTTCTTGGGAAACCGTCAAAGAGACATCCCGCTTGGCAATCACTTTCTGCGAGCCGATTAGTCACGATGGGCATCACGAGATAGTCCGGTGCCAAACGCCCCACATCGATGTAGCTTGCGACGACCTTGCCCAAAGGAGAATCACGCTCCGTATCACGAAGCATGTCACCGGTCGAAAGGTGAGGCACCCCCAACGAGTCGGCCAGCCTGCTGCACTGCGTTCCCTTTCCAGCACCAGGAGGTCCAATGAACACAATCCACATTGCTAACAACCATGATAAAAAGCTGCCGATGGACAACAAAGACGCCACGAGCCGGTTGACGGACAAAGCCTCTTACCAAACGTAGCAATCATTCATGAGGCACACATTTCAGGCAGGAACCAAATCCCTGCTCACGTCAGTGAGCTGTCAGATTGCAAAATCAACGCATTCCGTCTCTCGAAACTTAATTCCGGCTGGAACCGCTTCTCTTTGCCGAATGACAGCCTTACAGATGGTACTAACCCGAACCACTCGTATCCTAAACGACCGGCGAAACACCACCACCTGCACCTTCGAGCAAGCCGCGATAATTACGCATTACCAAGTGACTGTCAATCTTCTGAACCAAGTCAAAAGCAACACTAACGGCAATCAGCAGTCCTGTTCCACCGTAAAAACCGGCGATGGAATAAGGCACTCCCAACGATCCATAAACGATAGTTGGCACGATCGCGACGATTGAAAGGAACGCAGCACCCACGTAAGTGATTCGCACCATGACCTTTTCGAGATAGTCCGTCGTTCTCTTACCGGGACGATATCCCGGAATGAATGTTCCGCTGTCTCTCAAGTTGTCCGACATCTCCTTCGGATTGAAGGTGATGGCCGTCCAGAAGTAGCAGAAGAAAAAGATCAACACGACATAAAGCAGGTTGAATATGAAGGAAGCTTGATCGTTGAGCGTTAGTCCCATGTAATTCAAGAGTTTAAACATGAAGCCACCACTCTCGAATAAACCGGCTAATCCACCCAACAGCATTCCAGGAATCATCAAGAGACTACTGGCAAAGATGATCGGCATAACACCGGCCTGATTGATTCGCAGTGGCAGGAACTGACGAGTACCTCCGTAGACACGACGTCCACGAGTGAATTTCGCGGATTGTGTTGGGATTTTCCTTTGCCCGAGCGTGATAAAGACAACGCCAAACACAACCCCAACGAAAAGAACGATCAGAAGCACGAGCGTCTCGATACCGATCTGCCCTCGGCTCAACCCCGTCAGTTCTGTCTTCATATTTCGGACCAACTCGTACAACGCCTTCGGCATTTGAGCCAGAATCCCCGCCATGATCAGCAAACTGATCCCGTTGCCGATTCCATATTCGTCGATCTGCTCACCGAGCCACATCAAAAATACCGTGCCGCACGTCATCACAAGCACCGCAACGATCTGCCAACCAAAATACAAGCCGGTCTGATCAGCGTTCAGGAAATCAATATCAATATTTCCGTATCCTGCCGCTCCCCCCGACATCAACATGAACTTCAGGTACATGTAGCTCTGCACAAGACATATGGCGACTGTCAAATATCTTGTGTATTCGTTGAGCTTCTTGCGGCCCGCCTCACCTTCCTTCTTCAATTCTTCGAGCGGCTTGTAGACGCTTCCAAGCAACTGAAAAATGATCGAAGCAGAAATGTAGGGCATGATCCCCAGACCGAAGATCGTGGCCTGCCGAAGATCGCTGGCAGCGAACACTGTGATCTTCTCGAAGAACTCAGATGCCGCCCCACCTTCATCAGCCAGATCGGTAGCGATCATTGGCAGGGGAATATGGAAACCGATCCTGTAAACAGCGAGCAGACCAACGGTCAGCAATATCTTCTTGCGAAGTTCTGGGATCGAAAAAATGATGCGCAGCTTTTCAAACATGCGTCAGGTCCATCTTGGATTCGTGCCGGAGCGATCGTGTTCGGCAAGCGGCAGGTTGATTCGTCTGATTGAAATTTAAAGTCGCTCGCAACCGTACAGGAAAGTTCTAGACATTCCCCGCTAAGCGGCAAGTAACTGTGTCGCAGTCTACTGGCTTCTTCCCGACAGAGCGAGGGGAATCAGTTCCTCCCGAACGTGGTGCAAAACCCTCAGACCATCGCAAAACAAGCCCGATTCCGCTACCGAGGATTCTTCTCGGGACAACGAAAACCGGGCTGATGTGCTGTGAGCATTGTCTAAGACTTGCTCTTGGCTTCCTTCAGAGCGCTCACACGCTCGTCGGGTGTTCGCTTACTGACTAGTTTGGTAATCGTTCCGCCAGCAGCAGTGATCTTTTCCTCTGCCGACTTGCTGAACCGATGTGCACAAACGGTCAATTTCTTAGTGATTTCGCCATCACCGAGGATTTTTACTTCGTCGAAATTACCCTTCGCCAAATCCTTCGCGGCAAGGCTTGCCAACGTTACCTCTGCGCCATCCTCGAAGGCTTCATTGATGCGCCCCACGTTGACAGCAAATACCGTCATCGCCCAACGGTTATTGAAACCCCGCTTGGGGACACGACGGAACATAGGCATCGCACCACCCTGAAAGTTGGGCTTGCGACTGTAACCGCTGCGGCTCTTGTGACCCTTGTGACCACGCCCAGCAGTTTTGCCGTGCCCACTACCTGGGCCACGACCGATTCGTTTCCGTTTGCGGTTCTTCTGGATCCCGCGATGGACATCGTTGAGGTTCATGGTGAAACCCGTTCTAACCTTATCTCTGTGACTTTATTCAATCTGTTTTTTTGGGGGCACGACGACCGTCATGCTGCCCGAAACCGGTCTTAAGCGGTTAATTCTTCGACTTCAAGTCCCCGCAATGCGGCGACCTGCTCGGCAGTACGCAACTTCGACAACGCGTCGACAGTCGCCTTTACGAGCGTTACAGGATTGTTCGTCCCGTAAGACTTTGTCAAAATGTCGTGGATCCCAGTCGCTTCGCATACCGCTCGCACGGCCTGTCCAGCGATAATGCCCGTACCGGCACCAGCGGGCACGAGAACCACCTTCGCAGCACCGTAGTGACCCCAGACCTGGTGAGGAATACTTCCCTCAACAAGTGGAACATCGATCAAACTCCGACTGGCCTGCTTTTGAGCTTTCTGTACGCTGGGTGGGACTTCGTTTGCTTTCCCGTAGCCCCAGCCAACTTTGCCGTTGCCATCACCGACCACAACCATGGCGGCGAAGCTAAATCGGCGACCACCTTTGACCACTGCGGCGCAGCGTTTGATCTTGACGACACGGTCCAGCATGCCGTCGGCGACACCCTCTTTTTCCTGGTTCCGTTGCTTTCGTGGTGCGTTACTAATGGTTCAATCCTCTTCGGGAGGTGCTATCTGATTGTTTCGTTAAATTAGAATTCGAGTCCACCCTCGCGGGCAGCCTCAGCAAAAGCCAGAACACGTCCGTGGTACTTATTGTGCCCACGATCAAGCCGAACACGTTTGATTCCGGCGGCTGTTGCCTTTTCTGCGATCGCTTTTCCAATCACAGCAGCAGCATCGCAATTGCCCCCAACGCCGACATCCGAGCGAACGGACTTATCGCGTGTGCTGGCACTGACTAGGGTTTTACCGGAGAGATCATCGACCACTTGGCAGCTAAAGTGCTTCAAGGTGCGATTGATACACATCCGAGGTTGTTCCGCGGTACCACGCAGTTTGTTTCGCACATGCTGGCGGCGTCGGAGTCGTTTTTTCTGAAGTTTCTTGTTCTTATCCATCTGATTACCGTTTGCGCCGATTCCAACCCTAGGGTCAGGCAGGCAGTCTTTTTAGGTAGTGTTTTATTTGGTTGCGGATTTACCAGGTTTGATCTTAACCTGCTCACCCTGATAGCGAATTCCCTTGCCCTTGTAGGGCTCAGGCTTCCTGAGCGACCTGACTTCGGCGGCGAACTGTCCCACCTGCTGCTTATCGCAACCTTGAACCACGATGTGAGTCTGGTCAGGACAAGTCACATCGAGAGTTTTCGGAATCTTCTGGTGCAACTCATTGGCGTATCCAACACGGAGTTGGAGAACATCACCCTGAATCGCCGCGATATAACCAACGCCCACGATTTCCAGTTTCTTCTCGTAACCCTTGGTAACGCCCTCGACCATGTTAGCGATCAAAGCGCGGGTCAAACCATGAAACTCACGCGAAGAGCGATCGTTGCCATTTCGTTTGACAACAACGCTGTTGGTGTCAGTATCAACGCTTACGGAGACCTCGGGACGATGCTCATACTCGAGCTTGCCCTTGGGCCCTTCGACATTGATGAGACGATCAGTAACGCTTACTTTCGCGCCACCTTCGATCGCTACGGGTTTTTGTCCAATGCGACTCATAACAGTTGCTTTTATTTCAGTCTAAGTATTTTGCTTGGCAAATCTG
Organism: Rhodopirellula sp.; assembly: GCA_002690925.1. Classification (GTDB taxonomy): domain Bacteria; phylum Planctomycetota; class Planctomycetia; order Pirellulales; family Pirellulaceae; genus Rubripirellula. The sequence continues at coordinate 383 of NZGD01000234.1, read as the reverse complement.
GGATACAGCTCGGTGTGAACACCAAAGTCGGCATTCAAGAGAACCGGCATCAGGCGACTTCGCAAAGCACCTCGCCACCAATGTTCTCGCGTCGAGCTTCGCGATCACTGATCACACCTCGACTGCTACTGATGATGCTGATTCCCAGCCCACCAAGCACTGGCTTGAGTTCTTTACCACGGGTATACATGCGACGTCCGGGCTTGCTGACACGCTTGATCGTCTGGATCACTCGCTCACCATTGGGCCCATATTTCAATTCTAATCTTAGTGTGGACGTAGGATTTTCCTCGTCCACTTCCTTCCAGTCCCAGATGAAACCTTCGCGTTTCAGAACGTCGGCGATGCCACGCTTGAAACGACTGGATGGAATATCGACAAAT
>NZGD01000233.1 GCA_002690925.1 Rhodopirellula sp. | reverse complement strand
TGTACCGTGATTTCTTCATGTCGTTCTCCGTTTACCTCATTGTAGGCTGGAGAACTCTAATTACGCATGCACCGATTTTAGGGGATGGTTACAGAAGCATCTGAACAGGTGATTGGTAGGGATGATCGATAACAAGGAGCTTCAAACTCGTGCCGTCAGTGGCGATGATACCGGCGTGGCATGCAGGACCGGTCTTGGCGTGAGCTATGAAGTTGCCGAGAGAATCCGGCTGCGAGCAGACTGGGATCTGCTGTTGAACGTTGGCGATGAGGATGAGCTGGGCGAAACCGATATCAACGTGTTTTCCGTTAGATCAGAATTCAGGTTCTGACACAGCTTGCCATCAAAGAATCAGCTCATCACCATCCCCTCGAGCGCAAGGGGAGTGATGAGCTGATTAAGGCTCTAACACTCCACCCAGCGTCGCACGATTTCCAGGGCTCCTGCTGAAGGGCTGGCGTTGCAGTAGCCTCTTACCTCACCAACGATCCACTCGTTGCTCTTTCTTTCAAGGGAAATCGTCAGTCGTTCCGGTTGAACCATGCGATAGATGAACACATCCCCTTGAGCGACATGAATGTCATAACTACCGACACAGTGGTGCATCCGGGCCCCTTCTTGCAATAGGTCCAACCAGGAACTTAGCGGCTCTATGCCATCAATGGCCGGCAAAGGAGTTGGCGGATAATCACCGTGCTCTGCCTTCAGACGCTCGGAAAGAAGGGTGCGATAGGCTGCAGGATCTTTTCCGTGGTCGCGGTTGAATTGCTCGACAAGTTTGTCGTGCAGGTCCTGTAACGATTGTTTGGATGTGATTCCCGTAAGAACGTGTTGATTCCCTCTTGCCAAATTTCTAGTGTCTCGAATCATCCGGCACACCCAGTTTATGTCCTGCGTGGAAGAGTGCTCATCAATCAGGTTTAGCATGCATGGTTCAATTCGCTGCTGAAGGCGAAGCAGAAAACGCAGATGGTTAAGGTGTAGCTGCGGGTGATGCCTGAGCAGGTCCAAAAACTGAGGGTTGCCAAGAGCTTCCGTGACATCCTCAAGCTCCCAGGGAAGAAGCGGGGATAGTGCTATTCGCCTGATAAGGCGCGCCATGGAACGGCTCTTGGGGAGCCCTATGTGTTCAAGAATATCTGTGCGTTTCAGCGCGAGCAGTTGTTCAAATTGATGACTGGAGGAGGAATTTTTACGGGCAAACTCTACCAAGAGAATAAACAGCAGTGGTGCATCCGTTGCCAATTGAAGGGCTGTCTCAGATACCGCGCACGCCTGACACAACTCGAAATCGATAGCCGGCATCAATCTGGCAACTCTCGAGACCTCTAACGGAATCTGCTCCGCGAGCCCGCTTCCTTCCTCATCTTTTAGGGTGAAAACAGGAAGTCCCGGCGCTTGAAGAAAGCTCCCCCGGGCGATAACTGCTTTGCGATTGTGGCTTAGCCAGTTTAGAGGTTGCTTCGCTTGCCAGCCATAAACTACCAAGTGGACCTGGTAACCAAGAATGGCGCTCAAATCAAAGAAAAACCGCCGCGGGCCCGGCTTGCCTGTTGTTTGCGTTTCCAGTTGCACGACTAATCCTTACCTAGGCGATATGCGATCGAAGTTGTAACGATCTATGGGGTCATCAGGGAGATCCATTTCAATCTACGAATTTATAGCGACAATATTTGTCGCATTTGGAGATTAAAGTGCCTCCTTGGAAACGCCTGAGGAAGCGGAGCATGCGGGAGATTGTGGAGCATTCGTTGGTATTCGTGGGGCCGGAGGGATTAACGATTAGTCTTCCTGCAGTCCCTCGAGTTGGTACCCGAGGGGAGCGAACCCAGGCACCGTTTTTGGTTTACAGTCTTAGCTCGTTAGTGAGAGAACTTGCGCCGCCTTATGACTATGACCGATTTGCCGACTTGATATGTGAGAGTGTTCTTCCTGGTATTGATAGTCTGGTGACAGATAACGGATTACTGGTGATTCTTTGTCACGAGGATGACACTAGGTTGATCCCGCTTGCGGTTTGGGGTGGCGTCGGACAGATGGTGAGGTTTTCGGTCTTACTCTGTATGGTTTCAGCGGATACCACAGATACCTGTAAGCGAATCGAAATGCCGGCTGCGGGCAAGGCAAAAAAGTTTGCGGCTATCGCGTTTGGATCAGGTGAAATGGAACGAATCGTGAATACAATGATTGGCTTTGTCAGAAAGTCACCTTGGGGTATTAGCCTCCCACTATTGATGCGCGAACTTGGAGAATAATGTTATGGATCGACATCCAGTTGTTACGGCGGACTACCCGGAAAACCTTACGGGTGGAATTATGATATGTGGCTACAACTTCGGCTTTTCATCACAGGATCAGGATGATGAAGAAAAGGGGGAGACGGCCGGGGAATCTATGCCGTCCTTTTTCTCGGACGCAAAAGTTAATAACACTCTGTTCCGCAACCGCCTGCTGGCATGGCTGAACATTTGGGGGCGCTCGATGGAGACTGACGCTTCAAGGATTGAAGAATATGAGCGTTCGTTTTTCCAGACCAACTGGCTCGGCACTCAAACCAATACAATTGCTGAAGATGAAATTACTATCGACAAGCTGGTTGCGGAGTCTGATGGCATCCTGTCGCTCATCGAAGATCGAAAGCCCCGCCTGATCATCTTCACAGGCAGTGACCTGATCGAAGCGCTGAATGATATACGGATTCGTGAGCGCGTTGAGTCTATTCTCGGATCAAGGCCCGGAAATGCTGAGGTCTTTCGGTCGGACGTTCCAGTTGGGAAAACAAAATTTAAGCTTTTGAAACAGGACTTTCCACGCACAACTGTTATTTCTGTACCTCATGCTACAGGAACTAGAGGCCTGAGCGATGAGTATATGGCAGGTTTTCGGGAAATCATGCGGGGCTTGTTGAAATGATTTGGTGCCTGTTTTGCTTTTCCTTTTGATTGGTTACGGTTGAGGGGCGGTACGTCCTACTCACACTTTGATTAATTCGCCACCCCAAACGGAATATGAACCATCGGAACATTTCCTCCCTCTGACTCCAGATGCGACCGCTGGTCATCAAAGAACATGTGTGGCTTGAGCACACTCAATATCCGTTCCTTCCTCATGCCGCCGAGGAAAAACACTTCGTTTGCATCCACACCCCAATGCTCCAAAGTAGTTATCACCCGTTCGTGAGAGGGAGCATTACGAGCGGTCACGATACCGGTTCTTAGTGCGCGCCTGTAATTTGGGTCGGCTTCCAAGGCGTGGTCTTCCAGCTTTTGCAGGTGCGAGAGTTTTCTAAATAAGTCAGCCAACGGCCCCGGGCTGTGTGGGATATGTGAGCGGGAGGTTTCGTGTTCCTGAAACTCCTCAAGGGAGCCAGCCTTATAAACTCTCTCGGAAGCATCGTCCGCAATCACACCATCGAAGTCGAAAGCGATGCGCAATTCAGCGTCGTCCTTATCATCTACTACATGGCTGGGTAGTACGGTACCGGCGGGGTGGCCGTAATCGATGGCTTGCAAGACATCGGTTTCGTTCGCTGATAAAAACAAGGAAGCATTGAATGCCGGGATGTAAGGGTAAGGCGATTTGCCTTCCAAAAATGCGGCGCGGCTGATGTCCAGACCATGATGGGCGATTGAGCGAAACACCCGCTTGCCGGTGATCGCTGAGTTCCTTGAAAGCAATACAACTTCCACTGGAGACTTATCCGGGAACCGATCGTTGATGGCCAGAAACCGTCGAACGAACGGAAAAGCTACGCCTTTCTCAAGCGGCGCATCCAGGTGTGATTCCTGGTACTTCCGATAGGCTTTTTCGCCCTGTGTTCGGAATACGTGGTCGGAGTCCGACAAATCAAATAGCGCGCTGGAAGCGACAGCGATTACGAGTTTGTCTTCAATGGGGTAGGGCATAGGCCGGGCCTTCTGCGTCAACGGAACAAAAACATACCATAATCCGGATCGGCGACATGTTCTGTCGCAACGCTTTCTTACACTGGAACCATAGCGTACAGGAGGCTGAATGAGCATCGTACTGAAAGCAGAGATGATTTCCCGAGCGTTGTTTGAATTCGATCCGATGAACACCTGCTGCAAAGAGAACGATTGTTTTGACGAATACGACCGTATCGGCGAGGGTGTCGAAGGCCGCTTGCGGCAGGGATTTTCACTGAAACAGGCGTTGGTTCTGGAGCTGGCTGAGTCCTTTTTCGATGACGGCGCCCCGCGTACCGATTGCCTGGATCCAGTGGTGGCACATTTGGAAGGGAGGGATCTCTGAGCATGTATGACTTGATCGGAGACATCCACGGATACGCAACCGAGCTTAAAGCATTGTTGGAAAAACTCGGTTACCGGGAAGCCAACGGTGTTTGGCAGCATCGCGATCGCAAAGTAATTTTCCTAGGGGATTTTGTAGACCGTGGACCGGAGCAGGTTGAGACCGTCGAGATCGCTCGGAGCATGGTGGAAAACGGTCATGCGTTGGCTGTTATGGGTAATCATGAATTCAACGCTGTTGCCTGGGCCATGGAGGATCCGGAGCAGCCCGGACAATACCTTCGTCCCCATATTTCAAAGAACTTGAAACAGCACAAAGAGTTTCTTGAGCAGGTTGGTGAGGGTAGTGAGCAACATCGCCGGATGATTGACTGGTTTAAAACCTTGCCCATTTACCTGGATTTACCAGGCTTGCGGGTGGTCCATGCCTGCTGGCATCCGGAGTATCTGGAAAAAGCCAACCAATACACGGACAGCCATAGCCGGCTTTTGCCAGAGGCGTGGGTGACCAGTAGCCGCAAGGGAAGCGAGCCTTTCAATATTGTTGAGACTTTACTCAAAGGGCTGGAAATCCCCTTGCCTGACGGGGAGTACTTCCATGACAAAGAAGGTAACGAGAGAACCGATATACGTTCCCGGTGGTGGCGCAATGGCGAGCTAACATACCGTGATTTGGCGATGGTGCCCGGTGAGGAGATTGAGAAGATTCCTCACACACCGGTTGAACAGCACATCCTGCCGGGCTATGACGGAGAGAAGCCGGTATTTGTTGGCCACTATTGGATGAGTGGAGAGCCGGCGCCTCTCAGCGACCATATCGCTTGCCTGGATTACAGCGTAGCGTGGAAGCATGGTGGAAAGCTTTGTGCCTACCGGTTTGATGGTGAATCTAGGTTGGAGAAAGGTAACTTTGTGTGGGTTGAAGGCCCCAAAGTTGAGGCCTAAAAACCTGATTTCCTGATGTATTTACATGAATTTACAGCCCCGAATTTGCCGGCAACAACTCAAGCAGTTATAACGTTAGGCAGGGTTGGAGAAACCGCTTTCAAGGCATACCAAAATAAGGAAAAGAAATGGACTTCTTGCTGGTCCCCGATGCATTAACCGCCAGTGAAACCCGCTACGCGCTAGCCCAAAGAAATACCATGGGCACCAAGGTCGGCAGCTTTTCTGTTCTGTTGGAGACACTGGCAGAGCTGTGGTTGATAGAGCCCAGTGAGCTGGACTGGAACATCGCGCTGCAGGAGCAGGCCCTGGCCATGGATGATGCGTTCTGGGCCGGAAGTATCCGGGTGGATGAACCCGCAACCGTTGCCGAACTGAAAGCCAGTATTACATTTTTGCTCATTCATTCACCGCTCGGTGCCCGACCCGAGGCGGTACCTTTCCCGGCCAATCGTAACCAGCGCTATTATAATGACCTTGTTGCCCTTGTTCGGCGGCTCGAAGAACGGCCAGACACCGATCAGCTGGCCGAGCAATGGTTCAAAGAGCACGAAGAGCTTTGCATCGAGCCGATTTACGTTTACCCGCGATTGCCTGAAAACTGCTTGTACACTTGGCAGCGACAGGTTCTGGAAATACTGCGCACAAAAGGCTGGGTGACGCCGGAGCCGGATAAGTACAGTTTTATCCCTTCACCAACGCCGGAGAATGAAAATAGCCCGATTCAGCAGTTCGCAAATACTTTGTTCCATTCGGACAAAGCCCCAATAGAACTTGAAAACCTGCACTGGCTCACCTGCCGTGATCACCTTCAAGAGGTAGAAGCCGTCACATCCATGGTACAGGCTGCGGTCGAGCAGGGTACGAAACCGGAGAGGATTGCCGTCGTCGTACCCAAGGGCGGCGATTACGAGCTCTGGCTGGAAAAACACTTTGAGTATGCCGGCCTGATCGCCAGCAACCTTCGGCCGGAGTCGGGTGTCTTCGACTGGCAGTCCTCGCTGATTCATGACCTCCTGACTAGCCTTGTTCAGCCAGACATTCCGATGGCCATGATGAGCGCTATCATCAATCCGCTCATGCCCTGGGCGCCAGGGGTTGGTCATAAGCTGGCGGAGCGGTTCGGTAAAGGCGATGAGCTGACACTTGGCAACGAGCCCAGCGAGCAGGATAAGGCCATGCTCCGGCTTCTTCTAACAACGCCGGAGCCGAGCTCAACTGCGGTGCTCGACTGGATCAAAGAGATTGCTGAAAACACCCAAGGTCCGAAGATGAAAGGCCTTGGCAAAAACCGCATGAGGACTTTGCTTGGTAACACCCGCCGGCTAATGGGTCTGTATAGCGGCCAGCCCTTCATCGAGCAGATCAGCAACGTCATCCGGCAAATCCCGGTCGTCACCCTGGAGTCCCAGGAAGACCGGGTTCGTTACCTGCATGCCATTAACATCATCCGGGAAGGTGAGCCTCTGCCATTCCAGGTGGACGAGCTCTTTGTGCTGGGTTTTAACCAGGGTCATTACGCCTACCAGCTGGAAGCCACTGGCCCCATCGCCCGGGAGGGCTGGGACCAGCTGGCAACGGTTTCAGGCCTTGCCATTCCCACTGTGGAAGAAAGTCAGAAACGGTGGGAAGAGGAATTCTCCGAGTTGATGCGAAGAGCCGATAGTCGTGTGACCTTCTTGCGCTCGATGAATGATCATCAGGGTGGCGCCTTGGAACCGAGCGAGACCCTTCTGGATATGGCGCTGTGCATTCAGCCCCTTGCAAAGCTCGAACCTGAAAGCCTGGAGCAACCGGTACTCAAGGCTGAACACCCACTCCTGCGCAAAACAACCATTCAGCTGGAACAACCGGAATCGCCAAAACTGAAAGACCTGGAGCTGGCTCCGGAATTGATCCAGCAAGCACGCGTCAACCAGGATAGAACGCCGAAACCGGAATCTCCGAGCAGTCTGGAGAAACTCATGCAGTCCCCGCTGGCGTGGCTGCTGTATCGCCTGGGCATAAAATCGAGGCAATGGGAACCGAAGACCCCGGACATCTCCGTGCAGGGCATCATCGCCCATAAAGTCTTTGAGCTGTTCCAGACCCACCAGAAGGACGTCTGGAGTGAGGTGTTGTTCGACCGCCTGTTCAATCAGGCGGTTCAGGAGGAAGCGTCATTTCTGGATTCTCCCCAGTGGCGGCTCAAGCGTACCCGGTTGCGCAACAGGATATACCGGGCTCTAAACAACTTCGCCGCCTGGTGCCAACAGGAGAACTGGACCATTTCCAGTGTGGAACTGAAGCTTCAGGGGCAGCTTTGGAACACGCCTCTTAAAGGCTACGTCGATGCGGTGCTTACGAACGGCAACCAAACCCTGATCGTCGATTATAAAAGCTCCAAGCACGGCAGCCGCCTGAAACGGCTTGAGAAGGGGTACGAGCTACAAACCCTGATCTACAGAGAGCTGTTCCAGCAGAGAACTAAAGATGGCGAGGTGATGAGTGGCTACTACACCCTCAACGACACCACCTTACTGACAGACAAGCCTCTTCAGCCGAGCGATCAATTAAACGTGGTGCAGCCTGAGCCGGACTTGACCGCGCAATCTGCAGAGGCCGTTGAGTTGGTGCAAGAACGCCTTAGAGACCTGAATAACGGGACCATCAAGCTTAACGAGCGCACTGACGAGAAATTCTGGAAGGATCGGGGCATTACCGCATATGCGTTAACAGACAACCCTGTTGTCAGCCGCTTTACCCGCGAAGAGGAGGGCAATTCATGAGCCAGTCCGCCATTATGCCTGCCCAGCCTCTTACACTGATTAAAGCGGGGGCAGGCGCCGGTAAAACCTATACTATCCAGAGCACGCTAGCGGATTGGATCAGGCAGGGCATTGTTAGAGCGGATCGGGTGCTGGCCGTTACCTTCACCAACGATGCCGCGAACGAAATGCGCACCCGTATTCGCCTGGCGCTTTTGAAAGAAGGGATGATGGCAGAGGCCCGACTGCTGCAAAAATCCAACATCTCAACCATTCATGCCTTCGGGCTGGAAATCCTCAAGACCTTTGCCTACGAAGCCGGTAAATCGCCCGCACCCCGGCAGTTAACCGAACAGGAGCAAGACTTTCTCCTGCGCAAGGCGATGGACCAGGCGCAGGCCATTCAACCCGTGCTGGATGAATTGGAGCATTACGGGTATGGCGGTAGCTTTAAAGGTGAAGACTTCCAGGATGCGGACGAGCAGCTTACTGAGACCATCCTCGCGCTCATTAATAAGCTCCGTTCACTCGGCAGGGGGTTCAGCGAAACCGCGGATGAAGCGGAAGCGCTGTTGCGACAAGCCAAAGACACCATCAAGACAACATACGGCCATGTTCAAAAAGATGGCGCCGCTTATGCCGATCAGCTTTGGAACGCCATAGAGGCGGTAAAAACCGAATATCCCGACCCGACAATTCTCCGCGAGAAAGGTGAGTGGGGGAATAACGGCCACACTCGTGCCTTAGTCGACAACATTTATTCTGCCACGCGGGAAAGACTGGATCGGGATTGGAAACTCTGGGCAAGCCTGCAATTTGACGACAATCTGAAAAAGATTCGGGAAAAACACCCCCGCGCGGATCTGGCCGAACCGGTCTGGAACGCTGCCGAGAAACTCAGTGTTCATCCCGGGCCGCTTAATGACGCATTGACGCACATCGAATGTTTAATCAACGGTGTGTTGGAAACTCTGGCCGCGTACCAGCGCACGAAAGAGCAAGCTGGTCTTGTCGACTATGGCGACATGGTACACCTGGCTAACGACATGCTGGAAGCTAATCCGGAGTGGCTGGATGAAATTGCCGGTGATTACGATTGCCTGATCATCGACGAATTCCAGGACACGAACCCCCTGCAGTACGCTTTACTGCGCCGCTTCCAGGCGAGCAGCAAGTACACGCTGATTGTGGGCGATCTCAAGCAATCCATCATGGGGTTTCAGGGTTCTGACAGCCGACTGTTTGCCGAATTGCTGAACGATGGGGAAAAGACCCCCGAAGTAGTCAAAGAGCTGGATAGCAACTGGCGCAGCACCCCCGAATTGATGGACTTTATCAACGGTGTGGGCACCGCTCTGTTCGGCAGCAAATACCAAGAGCTGGAACCTAAGGCCGGCTATAAGTCCGATCTGCCAGCTGTACAGGTACTGCGATTCAGCAAAGACGACTGGAACCTAAACGCAAACGCGAAAAGCTCCAAACCCGGTTTCACCGCTGAAGGCAACATTGCGCTTGCCAATCACATCAAGGAATTGCTCGGCAGTGGTAGTCAGATTACCGATCGCCATAGCGGCCAAAAACGCCCGATCCGCGGCTCGGACATTGCTGTGCTGGCCAGGGGCCATTCCCGCTTAGGGAAGTTTGCGGAGGCGCTTCGCAATGTTGGAGTAGAAGTGCAAATCCAGCAACCAGGTTTCCTGGCGTGCGAATCGGTGCAATGGGTATTAAGTGCTCTGCAAGCGCTCAACAATCGACGGGACCACTATGCCTGGTTGGATCTGCTCACTTCCCCATTAGTAGGTGGCCAAAGCACCGAAAGGCTCAGCGAACTGTTGGCCAGATACGATCCGAAAACAGCTTTAAAACACAGCCTTAAAGATCTATTAGAGCCACTCGGTAATTCATTGCGGAAGCAGCCGGTGAAAAAGCAGTTGCTTGCAATCATTGAAGAAGCCTGCCTGTTCGAAACTTTGAATAGCCACCCGCAAGGGCTTCAGTACCGAGCTAATCTGATCAAGCTCATTGGGCTGGCTGAAGAGTTTGAAGTGCTGCAACCGGAAACCCTCAACGCAATGGGTATTGCCGGCAAAAACGCATCTACCTTTCCGGTGTGGCTCAACGAAAACAAAGACAGCATCGACGAACAACCCACGGCAGATCCACAGGCTGAGGATGCCGTGGTGCTGAAAACCTGGCATTCCTCAAAAGGGTTGGAGTGGCCTGTCGTGATGGTGCTGGATGCGGAGAAAGCTAGCGAGCCGCGCTTTCCCAGTATCAGCATGGCCTATCCGGTCGGCAGTATAACCACCATGCTTAACCGAAGCTTCGTGCAGATATTGCCGCGGTTTGATGACAAGTCAACGAAGGAGAAATTCAGCGAATTACTCGCCAGAGAGCAGACGGAAGCCAACAAAAATCTTTACTACGTCGCGTTTACGCGAGCTAGGGAGCAACTGATCTTGCCTTGCTACGAAGCGTATAGCGATGGCTCCTTGCTCGGCTCTATAGAACCGTTATTGGGTGTGAAGGCGGGTGAGGTGCATGGTGCTTTATTGGTGGAAGAACTGGTTTCGCCGACAGCTGCTGAGCAACGACGTATTGCTTCCGAAGAGAGGGTGAAAGTTGAGCTGTTTATCGGCTCTGGCGAGCAGGCAAGTAAACTTAAGCAAACTATCAGTCCGTCTCTGGATGAAAAGCAATCCGCAATCGAAGTAACGAAAACGGAAACAATTCAATATAGCCCGGCTTGGGATCTAGATCGCTTTAAAGGAATTCCCGCTAACGAGTTGGGAACCTGGGTGCATCGTTTATACCAGGTGTATTTTATGCAGCCCAAGCTGCTGAATAGGGCACTTGAAACTAAACCTGGGCGTGTGACGGATGAGGGCGAAAGGCAAGCTGTACTTGCTCACTTGAATGCCTTCAGGGCCCACCTAGTGCAAATGGCAGGTCAAGTTGATGCGTACGAGGGCGAGCTTCAAGTGATGGGCCTAAATGACTGTAACCAAGTTGTGAGCGGGGTTATAGATCTTGCTGTCAGCGGCCAAAACGCTTCGTTGATCGTCGATCACAAAAGCGATGTGGTTGCCAAAGAAGAGCTGTATTTAGGACAACTTCTCGCCTACAGCAGGCTTGGGAGCAGAACTGCTACGCAGCTAGTTCTTAACTGGGCTAGATCAGCGACTCTTTCAGTAACTCCAACTCCGTGAAACATTGATAGGAAGGTAAGTTTCAACTATGTTAACGCTCACGACAGTAAGTGATTTTCATAATATGGTCCGAGACTTAGCCAACCTTGGAGAGCTAGATCGGCTGAGATCGAAGGTCTTCGAGCAAAGTATTTTTCCAGGGATGGAGACATGTTCTCGCCTACGAGTATTAGGTCCGCGCTTGCTTCAAATTGTGGGTCTCATCTTCAGGCTCCCTCCTAGTTATATTTCAAATGGACCCGGAGATATCCGGTCTCAGTTTCTTATTACTGCGGGTCAGGTAAAGGTATGAAACCATTCGACCACTCTGAGTTTGAGCATGAGCGTCGTGCTTTTGCTGAATTGGAGAAGCTCCTTCCAGAGTCAGATAGCTACGAGCTCTATCCAAGTATTTACATCGCCGATGAGGGACGCAGAACTAAGCTAGAATGCGATGCGCTCTTTATCTCGGAAACCTTCGCGGCAGTAATAGAGCTCAAGGATTGGTTTGGACGTGTAGAGGTAACACCAAGCTATTGGTTTCGAGGGGGGCAGGCCACTAGAAACCCGCATGAGATAAATCTTCCTAAAGCGAAGGTGTTCAAATCCCATATAGAAAAGGCTCTACCAGCCTCTAAGTCCCCCTTTGTTCAGTCGATCGTAGTGCTGACCTCTGACAAATCACTAGTAGATGGGGCTGACGATGCGTTCGAGATTGTTCGTGAGTTGGAACAAAACAAACGTTTGGGGGACCACCTAACGTTTGTAGGTATGCAAGAGCTCGCAAAATACTTAAAGGAGCGGGTTAAGCGTGACCTCGCACAGGGCAGGGCCGTGCTCAGCTCTTCCAACTTCCGCAAATTGCGAAAAGCCTGGGATGAAAACTTTGAGATTGGATGTCGTCGAGACGATTATGCTGATCAGATTCCTGGATTCCGAATACTGCATGAAATTGAGCACAACGATCGGTATGTCAGCTACTTAGCTGAAGCCAACCCAAAACGAGGCGACACGCTGTATCGATTGAGGGTGTTTGGTTTTGCTGCGGACACATTGGACGAGCAGGCGCGACAATTCCGCAGTCTCGAGGTGCTCGAGGGAGTGCCAGCCCACCCGAACATCAGAAGTGTTAATAGACTCCCTAACGAAAAGGGACTCGTTGTCGAATATTGTCAGTGGGTCGATGTCAAAACGCTCGATCAGATCTTGGAAACAAACGAAAGCATCAACCTCGATTTTTCAGTGCGGGTTGTGCGCGATATAGCCGGGGCTTTGGCCCACATACATAACTCTACAGCAAGCCTTGTTCACCGCAATGTGACCCCAAGAAGCATCATCGTCGGGCGAGAGGACCACGTTGAACTCACGGATTTTGACTTTGCGTTTGATCCTGCGGCCGACTACACCGTCATGGCTGATAGCTTTTCCGACTATGAGAAGCGTTACTATCCCCCAGAGGCACTAACGGGGCAAACGGATTACGGCTTTGACGTTTACAGCCTTGGTGAGACGTTCACTGAACTACTAAACAAATCGAACGGTGATGCAACGCTCATCGATGAATTGTGCGAACTCACAAAACGAATGAAAGCGGCCGATAGGTCTGATCGGCCTCATTCGCAAGATGTGTTCGCCGAGCTAACCGCCTTGCTAGGAGAGAATCCCACAGAAGTTGAAGACTCTTTACTTGAGGAGAAGCCGTCGAGGCCCGAAATTGGTGATTCACACGATACTTGGTCGCTTGTGAAAAGGCTTGGCTCCGGTGGCACGAGCGATGTCTTTTTAGGAGACAGCCTAGGTGAATTAGCCGCTTTGAAGATTTTCAACGGCGAAGTGCCCCGAGATCGAGTTCTCGCTGAACGAGATTTTTTAAGAGCTGTAAAGAGCCGTTTTCTCGTTGGATATCGCGGATTTCTTCAGTGGAGCAACGCATATTGGTGTATCGCCGAGGAGTATGTCGAAGGCGTCACACTAAAGAGTCTTATTTCTGGGGACGATCGCCCCGATCCAAAAACCTTTATCTCGGTGGCAGAGAAGATTCTTCAGGGGTTGGCTGATCTTCATGAGTCAGATTTGGTCCCAGGTGACGGGGAAGACGGAACGCTAGTTGCACTTACTCATAACGATGTCACGCCGGGAAACATTGTATTTAATCCGGAAAAACAGACGGCGAAATTGATTGATTTCGGGTTGGCGAGTGTCAGTGGCGACAAGGTTTTAGGCGGCACGCCGGGTTATGCTTCCCAAGCACTGATGACAAAAGAAGGCTATCTTGCATCACCTTCAGGTGATCTTTATTCCTTGGCGGTCACCTTGATTGAGTGGGCGACAGGTAGAAGACCTGCCGCCTCCAACGAGGTGCCCCTTCTTTTCGAGTCCTATTTAGCTCCTCACCAATCTGAGCGTCTCCAACAATCCTTGCGGTCGATGCTTGAGATCAAAGACGAACCGACGGTTTACGCATCGCTAGTTCGACGGGAATTTATGAGCCTTTTAGTTGATGAGGACGAAGGTTCAAAGAGCGTGGATGTTGCCGATGACGGGCCGGCCGAAGAGCCAAAGCCGTTAAAGGATGAGGAAATCGCTGCCTCTGGGGGAGAGTACGGGCAAGAAGACGCTCAGGCAGCCGATGGCTTTGTTAGGTACCTCAATAGCATTCACAACATTTCCGCCGACAACCGGTACGCACTGGCAGAAGCTCAAGCCACTAGTGCCTATTTTACGGACCTGCACGTTGAACTTGGACTTGTTTCAAGCATTAGGGAATTAGTATCCGCCGATAGAGATGTCGTAGTGATACTGACCGGGCATGCGGGCGACGGTAAGTCTACGGTGGCTTTAGATATTTGGAAACATGGTCTGGGCGTTCCGAACAATGAGCCGGCGCCGAGGCCGCCTAAGGAAGAGGAGACAGTTACTCTCGCAGGCAACAAGCTCACCATTGTGAAGGATATGAGTGAGCTTTCCGCGCAAAGTCGGGCCGAAAAACTGACCAATGCTTTCAGCCAACCCGGAAGCGCCTTGATAGTGAGTAACACCGGTCCTCTCCTGAGTTCGTTTACCGAGTTGTTGGCGAAAGAAGGCCATGGACAGAGAGAGACCCAGCAAAAAATTCTCGAATGCCTAAATCAGCCACTCCTAAATGACCAGCTCTCAGACATAAATGTGGTGCAACTCGATGGTAAGAAGCGGGTGTATTTGGCAAACCTCAGCAT
>NZGD01000232.1 GCA_002690925.1 Rhodopirellula sp. | reverse complement strand
TGGCGATGGTGGCGCCCACCACACCGAGTACCCCGGTCTTTCCCATGTCAAAACCGAAGGTGAAGGCTGCAAGTGGCACGGAGAGGAGGAGGCCGATGGCCTCAAAGGAAATGGCCTGGCGAACTCTGTCTTTGGTTGATCTCATGGCTAGTACTCTACGAAAGCCTTCAGCTCTGCGTTCACTGTCCGGACGTGTAAGTGAATGCGGGCGGTGTATAGAAGTTCCAAATGAGGAACTGTCAAAGTCGGTTCAAGTGGGGCAGAAGAAGAAAAAGTGACCAAAAAATGGGCAATTTTGTGGCGCGATCACTATTATTGTGCGTATCAGCAGTAAGGCTACCAAAAGAATGGCGGCCTCTTTGATACGCAATGCAATCGAAAAGCACCTAACGGACTCGCGTGCTTTGGAGGTGAGAATCATGGATTGGCCTACTTCACCCAAGCTCTTCCTGCTGGTTTGGCTGTCACTGTCCTCCCTATCGCTACTGGCCGATTCAGACTCCCCCCATGTCATTGGGGTTTTCGAAGGTATCGATCGGGAAATAGCTGTTGAAAATGGCGAGCTGGTAGGGCGATTTGCGCCCTATTATCAATGTGTTTTCAGCCGGGTAGAGAGCGATTTCCAATTTGTTGAAATGCCGTTGGCTCAAATGCTTTACCGCTTGGAGAAAGGTGGTATTTCCGCTGGTCTGCCGATGGTGCAGACGGCCGAGCGGGATGAATACGCCGATTTTGGCGGCCTATTGTTCCAGACGGAGTATGTCTATCTTTTGCTCCACGATTTGCCACCCCTCGATAGTCTCAGTGGCCTTAGGTTCGCTTTTGTCCGGCAGTTTGTCGGAGATAAGCTCCTGAGAGGTGCTGACCCAGTCGTAATCCCCGTTTCTGACTGGAGCCAGGCCGTCGAGATGCTCAAGCGCGGTCGTGTTGATGTCGTTGTTCTACCCTGGGTGCTCATCGATTTTTATATGAAGGGGTTCGACCAACCCTACTATGATCGGACTGCCGCCTGGGTAGACCTTTCGATGTACATTTCACATCGCGCGGAAGATGGTGGTTTGACGGAAAATCTCAGAAAGGCAATCAGAAAATGCCGGTTTATTGCGGAGCAAAACCAGGGCAGCTGGGAGATCCCCACCAGACGCGGGGATCTGGAAGATTGATCATGATCGAGTCAATTTGATGTTAACCAAATAAAAAACGGCCACTCCTCTCGTCGTTGTGATGTTCCATCGCACACATTGCGTGCTCCGGTTGGTAAGGAAAAGAGGGGCACAGTGCCGATACGACAGCTACTATGAAGAGAGCGTTTGAAGTTATGGATAAGTAATTGTCACCGTTGTTTGCTTGAATGCTTTCGATAGTGTGCGCTGTATTCGCACGATTGGAGGGGGAGACATGCAAAGGCTCGTATGGCTCAAGCTTCTGAATTTCCTTTTGCTCCTGTTTTTCTCTATATCTCTGCCTGCCGATTCAAAACGCCCCCATATTGTTGGCGTCTTTGCCGATATAGAACGTGAAATTTCCGTAGAAGATGGAAGGCTCGTGGGTCGTTTCGCACCTTATTACCGGTGTGTTTTTAGCCGAGTAGATGGGGATTTCAAATTCGTTAACATGCCGCTGGCCCAGATACTTCGACAGCTGGAAAAGGGGGGAATCTCGGTTGGATTACCGTTAATTCAAACGGTAGAAAGGGATCAGTACGCGGACTTCGGCGATCCGTTGTTCCAGTTGGAGTACGTGTATCTCATGTTCGAGGATTTGCCGCCCTTGGAGAGCATGAGTGGGCTCAGGTTTGGATTTGTCCGAAAATTTGCCGGTTTAGAGCTTTTAAAGGGCGATAGCCCTACCGTCACTCATGTCTCTGACTGGGCTCAAGCGGTCGAAATGCTCAGGCTCGGTCGTGTCGATGTCGTGGTTCTACCCTGGATTATGACGGATCTCTATCTTGAAGGTTATCAAGGACAATATTATGAACGGACAGCCGCCTGGATAGATTTGTCCATGTACATTTCCCACAAAGTGAAGGATAGCCGGCTCAAGGAAGACTTCCGGGATGCAATACGAGCCTGTCGCTTAATTGGCGAGCAGAATCATGAGGCCTGGGATATCCCCGGGAGACAGCGAGATCCGGAAGGCTGACTTGGCGTCGGTGAGTTGTCCGCCGACCTTTCAGGTATAAAAAAAGCCCGACTCTTACGAGCCGGGCTTTATAAATACTGGTAGCAAGGGGCGGAGTCGAACCGCCGACCCCAGCATTATGAGTGCTACCAGCAATTATAACTAGCTGATTTTAAAAAGGTCGTGCCGGCCGCCCTCGCCCACATTACCCTATCAATGCCCATCCATGTTTATGGTGTGGCCACAAAATGCCCACACACTGATTTATCCGGGAAGGGTAATCCACAAGTCTCTCGGCGTCACTCGGTAAGACTTAAGCCGGGGAATCGCGTTTGATCCGCCAGCAATTAGAGCCTCGGCAACCAGCTCAGAGCAGAACCATTTGTCCCTGGCATGCCAGCTTTTCCGGAAGGGCAGCGCAAAGATCGCTGTCCAGTCGTAGGGCTTGCCAACCTGGGCGTTCAGGAAAGTCAGCATCTCTCCTGGATTATCCACTGAGACGGATACCGAAGCGGTCTTTTCCCACAACCCTGGAAAAGATCCTGCGGGCACTCGTCGAACCCCGCCAGCTGTCACCGATTCGTAAACAATGCCGCCAACCTCGATGGCCACATGATTCCAGCGGCTAAAAGTAAGAAGGCGGATTATGAATCCGCCTATGTGCCGGGAATTGCAGAAATGAACCTTCATAACCTGGCGGCCCTCCTGAAGAATTCGTCCCTAAACTCCTCGGTGAATCCAAGCTCCTGGATCATTTGGTTGAGCTCTGGGCGATCAATTTCGAATACCTGCGACTCCTTAAACCAAGCCTTCATTATTTTCCGGTGGAGTTCGTCGGCAATAGCATTGAGCGATTCCTTTACGGTTTCATCTATGCCTTCAAGTATTAGTTGCTGGATGAATTGCCTTCGCGTCACAACTCTTGGCGGACGAGGAGGAGGCGGTGTGAATTGAAGAGCTCCCTCATCATCCGAATGCATTGATTTTACGAGTTCCCACTGGTTTTCATCTGAAAATCTGTAGGCGACCGGGATTCGACCTCCAGCATATAATCGTACCGGTCTTGTCGGTTGTGGTTCGATTTTATGCTCCGCCAGTTCCGAAACAGTATTGGGAAAATTTACATGCCACCCGTCGACGTAGGTAGCTTCCGTGAGTTGGTTGCCCTCTTGATCAAATGTGGCGGGCTGGTCAACAATGCGACCGACTACGTCAGGGTGCTGCATCATTATGCCTCCGGTGCGGTTAGAGCGATCAGTTCGGATGCGGTCAGGGCGCGGGGGATAAAAATCAGCCTTCGGTAAGCCTTATTGCTTTGGGTGTAACCAAAGAAGTCTAAGACTGCATTAACTAGTAAATTCCCGTTGTGGGCTCCTTCCGCAGTTGCGCCCTCCAAAGAAAAAATTCTGCTGTCCAGTTTTAACGAAACTGCCATCCTCAAACTTGAACTTATAGTTTTTCCGCCAGGGATAGGTAGTGAGAGCACGGTATCTCCGTCAAAGTTAAATACAGCCGAAGCACTTCCGGGGGAGTAAAAGTACCTTCGGATAGAACCGTTATCTAAAAAAGACAGGGTTTGTTCATCATCTGAGAGGGCTGAAGCTTCTAAGAATATGGTCCCCTCTGATCTATTCCATTCCGCGCCCAAAGTCCGGCTACAGCTATCCGCTGCCCGCGTCATTTGTGACCCTTCGGTTTTGATGTAGCTGGAGGGGAAGGGGCCTTGCTCTAGCTGTGCACCCCACACATGCCAAGTTTCGCCAACGACCCCAGAGCCCCCGGCACTTCCGATATAGGTTTGAATTGAGTCCCCGGACGATATACCGGTGCTGGTCGAGAACGCTATAAAGAACCAACCATCGGTGACGGGTTCGATTTTCCACCCGGCACCGGATATTGTGCCGGCGTCATAATCCACGAGCCCTACCGCGAAATTTTGGCCCTTTGTCGCGTTTCGAATGAGGAAAGGCCTAGTTGCGGCCGTCCCTTTTTTGGTAAAGCAAGAGAACGACAGAGTTGTCGCGTTAAATGTCACTGTCCTTGAAATTAAAACGCCGGTCGTGCCGGTAACTTCGAGTCTCGCAGCGGTCTGAGTACCGTCGGGAGCGACAATGTCGTTAGCTGTAGCGACAACATTCGATTTACCCCAGTATGGTTGTTCTATCTGCTCCGAGTATTGAAATAAGTTTGTCCTCTGCTCCTCGATCAACAAACCCTCACGGTTTCCAAAGAGCCTATGCTCGTCGGTCTGCACGTTGCTGACTCCACCAGTCGCGTTGCGGGCACTGGCCGCACTACCTCGGGCAAAGTCGAGAATGTCATTGAACGTGCGCTGCGTGATCGAGCCAACCGGCCCTTCGTAAACCTCATAGCGGCTGTTGACGAAATCCAGGTTTAGGGTTGCTTCAGCAAGCAAAGACTCGCGCAAGCGATGTTTCTGGTACTCGGTTTCCAGCAAGTATTGGCTGTGAGGATTTGGGTCTTCGACATGGGCGGGGATGATCCCTGAGATAGCCTGGCCGATCTTTCGCATAGCCCTGGTAAAAATGGTCGCGGTCTCGATATCACCATGGTTTAGTTCCGGAGCGCCAGTAACTTCCTCGAAGTCTCGCCAGATCGCGTATGCAAGGCCGGATCCGCTTGCACCGGCATAGGCGGCCGATAGCGTAATCTGCCCATCAGAATCAACGGATCCGACCGTGTATGGCACCTGGGTGCCAGCAACTGTGAAGCCATCCCCTGCCTGGATATTCGAAAGCCAGGAGGTACCGGTACCGGTGACTACCTGGCTGCCGTTGGTAACCGAGACGGTGCCGGTTTTGTATTGACTCATTCGATTCTCCTGTCAGCCGCAAAGGTAGATGCAGGCAACTGATTTGATGGGGGCTTCTTCATATTCCCAAGCCACTGGCTCGACGATCTTTGCGACAGCAACCCGGGCATCATTGCCGAGATACTTTTTTCCCTTCCCAGGAACAGAGGATGAGCAGATCAGGTCGCCCACTTCGAAGTTTCCGCCCTCGTCGCAGACGTTAATCATCCCTTCTCCAAGCGAGTTCACGATGACGCCGTTGTGGTCTGTGGATAGGGTTGAAGCCTCGCTCTCACTCAACGCCGTTGGACGGTTGCTGATGAGATTGAAGCCTTTGACGAAAACGCCATAGGAGCCCTTCTGGTACTCCTGGTTGGTGGGCTCCAAAACACAGATCGTTGACGAAATGCCTTTTTTGAATACGGTGCCCGTTGAAGCCATGATGTCGCCGGGTACCGCGTTGGCGGTCTTCGCCATAATGCCGTCGTGTGAACCGGTGAAAGGGCCGTAGTTAGAGCCGGTGCCTACGGCATAGAAGTCATAGTTTTGCCCGTTTCCTCTGACGCCATGATCGGTACCACGCCCGAAGCATCCGACACCCCCATCTCCGAAGAGGCCATAAGTTCGGAAATTTGGGTCGATTGGCTGGCCGCAACCGGAAAAATTCCCATCACCTCTTACGCCGATATTGGAGCTGCCAAGCTGGGCCCATGAACCGCAGTCTCCCTCGAGTCTGAAAATTCCGTTCATGTAGGCGTCAACATCGAGCAGCAAGCGAGAGTCAGCAGTTATAGTGGCGTCGCACCCGTAGATTTGACCATCCCAGTTGGCGGTGCCGCCCCGCAGTATCTCGAACAGGGTTGCTGTGCCAGTATCGTCCTCACCAGTGAACCAGCGATTTCCAACGGTTTGTCGCGAAAGAAACGTTGCCTTTTGAGCGAGCGCTCGTGGCTCTGTGGATACTTCGGCTGTGCCGATGTCCCAATCGAAGAAGCTGTCGGCAGGAACGGCCAGGCCTGAGTTGTTAAACCTGAACGTGCCAGAGGAGTTGATAGTCCAGCCTGCTGAACCGCCAGAGGCCGACACGTAGTCCGCGCCCGCTGTGTATCCGATGCTATTGGCGGTGATGTAGTGGCCCGTAAAATCTCCGCCTACATCGATGGTTCCAGAGCGAATGCCGCCGTTAACCAGCAGCCCATCGGTAGCGTTGTAGGTGAGAGTTTCGTCGCCGGCGCCCAGCGTCAGCTGCCCGCTGGCGTCCAGGGCCAGGTTCTGAGCGTTGATTACCAAATCGGTACCATCGAACTCGACATAGTATCCACTCGGATCCCCGAAGATCCCGGCAGCGGCATCCAGAGTCCCGGCAAAATACGGATTGCCCAGTTCGTCTACTCCGAAGGTGACATCTCCCGCGGAGTTCACGGCCCACATCAAAAGCGATGTCTGCGCACCTCCAACAGGCAGGGTTGTAGGCCCGATGCCCACCTGAACCGATGGGTTGTTGATATCGTCGACGGCACGAAGAATGCTCTCGGTAGTGATCGGCCCGGTGGCATTGATCACGCCGGCCAGCAGCTTGGCCACGGCCACTTCCTTTATCTTCGCGTCCGTAACCGCAAGGTTCTGGATAGCCGCGGTACCAACCGCCAAGGCCGCGATCTTTTCGGCAGTGACTGCCTCGCTGGCCAGCTTCTCTGCGATTACAGCAAGGGCAGCCAGCTTGTTCGATCCCAGCTGGCCGCCTACCTGGTCGTCTTCTAGGTTGATCGATCCGGGCTCCATGTTGTTATTCACGAAGTCCCGATCGACCGGATCCACTTCATAGGCCCAGCCGCTCAGGCCAGCGAGATCCTGACCGGTTCGCGTGGTGACCATGATCTCCGCAGTTGGAGTGGTGCCCTCGATGCCGAAATCGTCGAACGGCCGGAGCCGGACGTAATAGTTCTTCCCTTGCTGGAGTCCGCCAGCCACATAGCTGTTGTCTGCGATCGTAGCCACGGGCTCAACGGTATACGGATCGAAGCCTGAGGTTTCTGAGATCCACACCTGGACGCCGGCGAAGTCGAGGTCATCCGGCTTTTTGTAGACGATCTCGATGACATTGAAGCCGGCAGTGATGGCCAGGCCGGTGATGTTGGTCGGGGCAGGGTTGCTGACACTGAGTTTTGCCGGCCGATCACTGATCTGGTTTAGGCGACCACGGCAGTAGACTCGAACCTCGAACGAACGCCAGGCGCCTGCGGTGCCGTTTTCCCGGGCATAGTCCTCAGCGTTCTTCTCATAGGAGTACACAAAGGCTGGATCTTTGACCCAGGCGGTCCGGACAATCTTGTTCTGTGTCCAGATCTCCACCTGGTAATCCCGGAAGTACAGATCAAGCTCACCGGCGCTGGCACCTAACTGGCCTTCCGATCCGATCTCAAACCACTCGCTGACAGTCGTAGCCCGCCATACGAACTTCGCGTCGCGCCCGGTGAATTCAGTGTCGTTGCCTTGCTCCTCGAGCTCCAGGCCTCGCACCGGCGGGATAACAATCTTCTCGTCGACGTCTGGATCCTCGGGCTCGGCCCCGATGATTTTCGTCGTCGTGAAAGTTGCGGATACGTAGTCCTGCGACACGACACCACTGGTGGAAACCGATCGGGCCCGCACCTCATAGGTAGCACCATCCGAAGCAACCGTGATCAGTACTTCTGGCGAAGCAGGGCCTGCGCTGGACCAGCCGAGCGTTCCAAGCAGTCGATACTCAACCAGGGCATAGCTATAGGCGCTGTCTGCGGGGGCGGATACGGAGACTTCCAGAGTGGATAAGTTGGCATTCGGTGTCTTCGGAGTATTCAGCGCCTCGGTAACAATGATGGCGCTTGGCTTCTCGCTGAATTCTGGAAGATCTGGAGCCGGGGCAATTTCTCCATTCAGAAATTGGATCCGCGTGAAGGACTCGAGCTGGTTTGGATTACCTCTAGGCTGGTCATTGTGGGCGGCGTTTACGGAAACGCTCGCGACCTCACGGACGCCTTGAGAGACCTGAGTTTGGAAAGAGTCTTCGGCAGAAAGGGTGAGCTCGGCCTGATTCGATGATGAATCTCCGTAATAGAAGGAAGCGTTCCCAGATGTGAGCGTTGGTGGGTTGCTGGTGCCGCCGACAATAGCAAAGTACATCGCCCCGGGGGATCCGCCGCCGCCGCGGCCGCCGTAAAGCGTTTTGCCCTCGAGGCCCGTAGTCACTCCATCTATAGGAAGAACCTCACCCCCATTTGCGGGCTGCCCTTCCTGTCCTGATAGGTCAATTTCTCCAGCAGCGCCAAGCTCTGAACCGCTGCAGACCACGAACAAACCGGCTCCGCTTTTACCTCCAGCCCCGCCAGCGGCGGTAAATCTCGCGTACGAGAACGAGTTTGGCTGGAACATCCCCGCGAAGAGACCTGTCGCGCGCTGACCGTCGATGCCAGGTCTACGGGGATATTCTGACACCACAGATCGGGTGACGACTGAACCACCGCCGGCACCAGGTTGGCCGATCAGATTCACCGGCAAGCCTGCCAGAGTGTCGCCCTCAATCGTCAGACTGAGCTCATCGGCATTGGTGCGCAGGCCCTGGTTTCTGTCGTCGTCGATGAACTCCTCAATCAGAGTTTCGGTGAAATATGTGTCAAAGCTTTGGCGTATCTGATTGAAGCCGCCGCCGCCAGCAGGCTTGCCGATGTATCCTTTCTTCGGTGGGTAGATTTTGGCGAGGCTTTGCTCAAAGTTTTCGACGCCGGCGCCGGGAACGATATCCATTCCGAGACCGCCATCCCAGCCCTGGCCACGGCCATCGATCTTGCCGTTGATCTGGAAGAATCCCTTCACCCGGATCTGGGTGTTCTTGCTAATCTTGACTGTCACGCCAGCGTTGATAGTCAGATCTTCCAGGCAGTAGTAGATCGCAGACACATCCCGCAGGTTGTCGGCGCCGGTCAGATCAATATCGTCGTCGATTGTGGTGATGCCGTTGGAAGACGAGACCGCACCCGGGAAGTTTGTGTTGTTAATCTCGGTGGCCCCGGGGACCGCGTAGACAGAATCGGGCAGGGTGGCGCCTTCTTGTTCCGGAGCTAGGGGCTGAGCCTTTTGGGAGCTGCCAAACAGGACCACGGAAACCACACCGGTTTTCCAGTTCACCTTCACCTGCTGAACTTCGAAGGCGCGATCGATGCCAGTGACAGTGCCTGAGTAATCCTCTACTTCATCCAGCTTCAGGCGAACAATATCCCCGACCTCCAGGTCGTTCTGGTCGGGCATCAAGTCCAGGGAAATTCGCAGAGGAGGGCCAGCGTAGCGATCGCGCAGAGCATCGAAGCGATTCCGGAGGGTGTTATAGGAGTGACGGGAGCCGTGTAGTGCCCGGAACTCCAGTTGCTTCAGATCCGCCTCGCCGTGGGTATCGATCGAGTTCTGGTCGATTAGCAGGTTGGTCCGGGTGTACTCCTCTCGCTGATCCACCCAGTTCCAGGAGATCACGATCCGGTTGATGATCGCGTTCATGTCGTGCTCGAGCGAGCCGTACTTCATGACATTTCGACGATCGAGCGTCCGGGTGGAGGCGGCGTCCGACAGTACGCCGGTCATTCTCCTAAGGCCTATTTCACCATTGGCATAAATAGGGGCGTAGCAGCCCATCAGCAGGAACAGCTGCTCTTCAACAAACTGCTTGCCGTCTTCATCGGTAACTCCCGCGATCCGTGCGGCCAGGCCTAAATCTGCATTGGTTGTATCCCAGAGGTCCTCGCCGATATTGGTGTAATCGGACGTCCGGATGTACTGGGGCGCGATACCGAGGTGCCAGTGATCCGGCAGAGTCTCGCCGACCTCGCCATAGATTGAGCCGGTGAGAATGGCGTAGGCCAGCATGGGCGCCGGCATTTCCAGATAGACGTATTCCTCAACCTTGGGAGCGTTGTCCGCGCCTTCATCATCCGATTTCTCCGCGCGAATCGGCCGGGTACCCAGAACGCCTCGAGTACAGCCAGTGAAGGTGGTGGATGTCTTGCCGGTGTAGCGGATGATTTCCTTCTGGCCATCCTCTTCCAGGATGATGTAACCGACCTTTTGCCCGGGGGCGTCTGTTTTTCCGGAAGGCGAATCTGGCTGCTTTACCTGGTTGAAACCATCGGTGTTGTATACCTGGACCTCGGTGTCGTCTGGCTCCAGTGTTGCCGCCAGCGAGGTCTGCTTTACCTCGAAGATCTGCTCTCGCATTTCCCGCTGGATATCCGAGCAACGCCAGGTGTATTCCATGTCCTTGTAGCTGGCGCCGCGAATGATCTGGGTTTGAACCAGCGTGTAAGTGGACCAGTCTAGGCCCCGGAAACCAGCATAGAAGCGCGCACGCTTGCCACGAAGACCCAGTCCGGCATTAAGCTTCGCCCGCTGCTTCGCTGTCAGATCGTCATCGAGGGCGGAGAAGGAGAGGGAGCCGATCTCGGAGAGAGCCTTGTCCGGGTTAATCTTCTGGGTGGTACCGGAAATGGCGGTCAGCACGCCTTCGAAGATTTCACCACTGAGCCCAGCGATCGTGTGGCTTGTGAGGTACACCAGATCCGTGGCGGCTTCGTCGAAAGCAATCTCCACAACAAACGCCGGCTCTTGAGCCGATGCCTTGTTGTACTGCGAAAACTCAGGTGTATCGATTCTCATGCTTCAACTGCCTGCCAGGTGTATCGCCAGAATCCGGTTTGGTCGACAAGGGTCTCGTTGTAATCGCCCTGGATGATGAATGCCTGAGGAAGGTCTGGGCTGGACGGGGTCCCATAGAGGTCCAGCGTCCAAACCTCTCCAGCCGCTACCGAATCGAGGAATTCCACGATCTGCGCTCTCAACGATTCATCGCGAAATGGAGGGGTTTGCAAGCTACGGCGATCCTCTCGGTGCATCAGTCGAGTCATCCTGCGGCCAGATAGACTCTTCGCTTCTTCAAAAAAGCGCCGCGGACTTCTGTTGGCAGATGCTCGAGACAGAGGCAATTCGAAAACCACCTGCTCACCTTCTATGTGCCCCGCAATGAGCGAGCGCCTGGCTATAAACGTGATCGTTGCCATGATTGCCTGTTAGCCGGTAGAGAGCGCCCGTCCGTTTCGGGACGTTGGCTCTATGAGTACAAAGTCGGTTGAGTCGAGGTGATCCTTGATGGATCGAGCTATCTGATCGGGATCGAGGCCATTAACGTCTCCGTTGAAGACGATCTGAACACCACGTCGGTTGTCATCGAGGTTTTCCGAGTATGTCGGATCGACCGGGTCTGAAACTGGAGGGTTGGTTCCGCTGGATGAGTAGCCGCCGGTACCGACGCTGCCTCCGCCACTTACCGCCTGGTAAGCTTGAGCGAGACCAGTTGCTGCAATCAGACCAGCTTTTACGGCGCCCATTGACTGCACACTTACAGCTGCAGCTTCGGCTCTCGCGATGGAGGTTGGGTCACCAGGAATCAGCTGGCTTGCGAATGCCAGCATGGATGCCGTCTGCGTGTGGGCGAACGTCTGCGCGATCGCGAGACCCTTCGTTATTGCAATGGACGCGAGTGCCGCCGCCTTGCTCTCTCCGGCAAAGGTGTTCAGGAATCCGGCCGCCGCCTGCCACGTAGAGTGGTGCATGCTGGTAATGGCCGATTGAGCTTGTTCTTCCAGCTGGGCCCGCTTCTTGGATTCTTGCTCGGCAAGGCGGGTTTGCTCTTCCTGGTAGTCCCGGTACAACTCAATGTGGGAATCGTATTGCTCGCGCTTTGAATCGAATTCGATCTCTTCCCTGATCCTCTGCTGGGCCGCCAGCTTCTCGAGCTCTGTCTTTTCGGCCAGCTCGATCTCACCTCTGGCATAGGCCTGCTGGATTTCCTTGAGTCTTTCCTGGTACTCAACCTGGATAGCAAATCTTTCGTCCAACGAAGCTTTCAGCTTCTCGTATCCCATCCCCTCACTGGAACCAGTGCCCGATCCCCCTACAGCACCGGTCGCGGTGTCCGGCACTTCTGGCATTCCGACAAGGTCAACAACCGGCGCATTCTTGGTGTTCTGCTGCATGCGCTTACGGAAATCGACGATCTTGTTTTCCGTATCGGCAATCATCTGCCAGATTTCGTCTTTGTCGTAATAGGCGACAATGCCATCCTTGCCAAAGAACCGGACCCGATTGGTAGGGTTGTCCAGCATCGAATAGAGCGTTTCCAGCTCTTCTTCGAGCCGCACGATATCGTCAGCAGCGGCACCGTTCGTCATGGCCGCCAGCTCTTCAGCCAAGAACCTGGTGATCTTGATCGCTCCGTCGACCGCCTGAGCGGCCTTGTTCATCGCGATCACAACTGCCGATCCCAGGGCCTGAGCGGACTGCAGAGTTTGTTCGTCGCTCATGAATTCGACGAGATCCTCAACAGCTGGCAAAGCTCCCATGACCAGCTCATTCTTCATGCCGGTGGCAGCGCCGGTAAGTTCGTCCATGCCACGACGGATATTTTCAAGCTGCTGAAATTCGAGGTCGCTGAATACGTTGCCGGTCCTTTCCGCCTCGTCGCCGAGATTCCGCAGCTCTCTTCCGTTGTCTTTCAGAAGGGGAAGCAGCGCGGTGGCGTCGGACGCGATCGCTTCCATGTAGAACGTCATGTCGTTCTGGCTGACACCGGCCTCTTCCAGGCTTTTCACATAAAGCTGAAGCGCCTCGGGCCCAGAGAGGCGGGCAAATTGATCAGCGGTGACACCAACCTTCGGGGCAATCTTCTCGAAGAAATCGGCCATCGGGCCGCCGCCGGTCTGGATGAAATCCCCAATGCGATCGTTCGTGTCCTTGAGGATGTCAGCCATTTTCCCTTGCTCGATGCCATACCGCTTCGAGGCATAGGTGAGCTTCTGGAATTGCTGAGGGGTCGTGTTTGCGAGGGCTGACAGATTTTTGATTTCTCGAGCGCCGTCAGCAGTCGATGCGACGATCGCTGTCATTCCTGCAATTGCAGTCGCGCTGGCCGCAGTTAAAGCCTTTCCTATTTGGTTTGAGTACTGCTCGATCTGCTTGGCGGTTTTCTGTGACTTCCTCGAGGCCTTGTCCATGCCGGCTTCGAATCCGCCGACCTTGGCTATTAGGTCGAGCGTCAATGTGCCAAGCGACTTTCTGGACATGCTTTTCTCCAGGCAATAAAAAACCCGCCGGCTTGGGCGGGTTCCTAGCGTAATTTATATCGGACTATCCTTCGGCCAGTTGCTCTTTGCAGTAGTCAGCGGCCTCTACGAGCTCGGTATCAGAAAAGAACTCGTAGGCTGGGTATATCCCATCGTCTGGTTTCACGGTGAGCAGATTTTGATCGAGCGTTACGTCTGCAGCACCGAAGAACACGGTGTAAACCTTACCCTCGGCATATTTGATTCCGGTTACTGAACTGCCATGGGCATAGGCGCTGCAAAGTTTACCTCTGCCAGATTCATCGAGCTTTATCGTTGAGATATAGGGCCCCATGGCACCGGTCCAGTACCCGCGAATCTCTGCAGGCGGTGACTCCGGCTCCACTTCCAGATACAGACTGGCATCGGGAAGCTTGGGCGAGGTTATGCAGCCGGCGAGAAAAACCGACAATGCGATTGGGAACAGCTTTTTCATTAAGGGCCTCCGTACTTTCACACGGAGTTTAGCAAGCTATTTCCATTTCTCCATTGCCTCTTCCATCGAAATGGCCGGCTCCTCGTGATAGGGGGCAAAGTGATAAAAGCTGACCGGCTGGCTGTCTTTCTTACGATTCGTGTTGTGGAGGATTGTCGCAAGAAGGGCGGTACCGCGCTCAACTCTCATGCCAGTGTTGAAGCTGCCCCGTTTTCGGCGGTAGGCCATCCAGTCCAGGAACTCTGAGTAACTCATCACTTCTTGGGCCTGGGCGATCGTCTGACCGCCAACACCATTGAGAACGAGTTCGTGCCAGACTTCCTGCTCTTCGGTCAGCTCTTCGCTTTTCCCAGCTCGTTTACCTCTCCGATCGCAGATAGCAAAGCCATCGTCAGGTTGCCATCGAGTGGGCCGCGATCAGGATCCGCGTCACCGGTGATGTCTTCAGGCGTGAAGATCGGCTTTCCCTTTTCATCGCAAATGCTGGCAGCGATTCGGCCCGCGACTGCGTCGGAGTTATTCTTCATCGCCTGGATGTCAGAAACGGCCGTCCGATAGGACAGACGCCGAACGTAAACGGTGGCAGTGAGCTCCTTCTTACCCTGTTTCCAGGTGATCTCCTTTTCAACCGGGGCGCCGGTAAAGGCGCCCATTTCCTTTAGACTATCAAGGGTCAGATTCATGTGGTTGCCTTCTTAATCCACTGTGAGCCTCCAGAACGCTGGATGCTGACTTCCGTGGTCACCACAGTGTTCTGACTGAAATCGAATGGGAAGTCGGAAACATAGCCGCGAAACTTGAACCAGGTACGGGTGTCCGGGCAAACGAGGTCGACTTTATCCAAAACTGCGGTTGCGGTTGCGCCGCTGCCAGAACCGGTGAGTGTGACGGTTGGTGCAGAGCGATAGCCGGAACCTGGGTTAGTAATCGTGATCCCAGTTACAGCGTCGCCATCAGTCTCAACGGTGCCCTCGGCCGTCACGCCGTTCGGGTCTTCAGGATCCGAGAAGGTCACTGTCGGGGAGCTGTAGCCAGACCCGCCAGCATCGACGCTGACTGATTTAACTGCACTGCCGTAACCAGGCGTGCCTTCACCATCGGACCAGCCCACCGCCCACGGAATCTTGGGGCTCGGGTTCATCCGGGACAGGTTGTAAAGGCTGATGTGGGCAGCAACCTTCGGGTCAGCGTTCAGCCCCAGGGTGGCCTGGCCGGGAGTTCTGAGGCCAGACTGATAGGAGCGCTCAAAATCCTCGAGGGCGGTATCCTCAATTTGATCAGCCGGGTCCCCGCCCGGCGTGAAGTTGGTGGCGCGCTCTGCCCGGGTGACCACCGGCGTGCTGCCAGAGGTATCCAGGAAGAATATGTGGGTGCCTTGTGCCAATACGGACATGGTTGAATCCTCTTGCGGGTTTTCAGGGCAATAAAAAACCCGCTCAGTGGCGGGTTGTTCGTGGGTTTCGGTTATCGGTGGACGAACCAGCTCACATCAAAGCCGTATCGTTTGTGGCCGGTTTCCGGGTCTGTGCTTTCTCCGTTCCAGCCGACAATGTGTGCGTGGGGCTCAATCGCGTTGCGAAGGGCTTCGGCTACGTCCCGGGCCGCGCTGCCTCGGGCGGCATAAACATCCACCTGAATGGTGTACTGATCAATGTCGGGAGCCTGGCCCAGATAGTTGTCCGGAAGCCCTGTGATCGTTTGCCACACGGCATACGGCAGGGTAACGCCCTGAGGTGCTTCACCGAACGGGAAAAGGCGCGTTGGAGCGGCGCCAAGCAAAGCGGTGACATTCGTATCTGCAGCGCAGACCTGGAAGATGGGCGGATTCATGTCTTATCGCTCGGGCGCAACTGGTTAATGCGTTCAACCGCTTCTTCGTGAGAACACTCTTCGGGATAGATCCCGCCGATGTATACGTGGCCGGCTACCTGCTCAAGGTTCTCAATCTCTCGAACATTCACTACCAGGTGCGCGGTGACAACGTCATTCGGTTCAATGTCGATGATGCAGCGCGTAACGCCTTTAATCTCGGTGCCGTCCTCAGTGAGGATCCGGGTTCCTTGTCCCGCCTTAGGGGCTTTGCCGTCAGGAAGAATGACTTTGATGCTCATTTCGCTGCCTTCTTTTTCGCTTGCCGGAGAACCCGGTCGATCTTCTTGCTGTACTGCCTGACAAACTCGTCAGCCGCCGCTTGCCCAGCCTGATTTGGGACGGGCCGGAAGATCGGTTGCGCGCCCATGTGCTCGGTACCGAATTCAAGTAAGCGCCAATACCAGGTGTCGCCTCCCGGATTTCCTTTGTCGCCATCGGTTTGGTAGGACTGGCCAGCCCTGCCTTTACGCACGTTCTCTCTGGTGTTTGCATACTGCCGAGCACCACCAAGAACGCCGACACGGAACTTCATGTTGCCGGTCTTCCTGAAGGTGCGGCCGGACCATCGCTCGACAATGTTGTCAGCGATGCTCTCTGGGGTCTGGGGGTCGTCGACTCGTTCTGCGTTGGCTCGGGCCTGGTCCCTTAGTACTTGAGCCGCACGCCTGAGTGCGAACCGACCGCCCTTGCGCTTCATGTCGAACTCGAGGCCGTCCAGCTTGCCGAGCAGTTCCGGCAGGCCGTTGAACTCATAGTTCACGCCATCAGCTGCCATCGTTAACGCCTTCGCTGTAGGGCAGGGTCAAGTGCTCACGGCCGCTTCGATCATCTGGCAGTACGCCTTCGATGTTGAAGATCTGGCCGTTGTGCACAATCCGCATGGTCGCGTCGATACCAGGGCGGTACCGGATTTGGAATTCACCGGTGACCTCAGATTGGCCAGCCTGGGACTGTTTGAACTCCCGGGCGCTGGAAGGCCGCTTGGCAGCCCATACAGTAGCCACGACCTCCCAGCCCGGACCCATCTCGCCGGTTTCGGTATCCTGGACCTGGCCAGGCTTTTCGATAGTTATCCTGTGCCGAAGCTGGCCAGCTCTCATTTCACTCTACCCGGTCGTATCTCTTCAGGCGGTCGTACTCGCCCTGCGTCATCCACATTTTTTCTTTGGCCTCTTTGCAGATGCCGCCTCGGCAATGTCGGGTTTTCAGCGTGGCCTCAACCATCCGCGCCTTCGTCTTGGCGGCCGGCTTTACTTCCTGTTCTTCGGACCCTGCAGTCTCGGATTGTGGCTCTGCTGCCGGTTGGGTCTCGGGCTCACTCTGCTCACCGTCGGCCGCTTCTGGCTGGGTTTCAGGCTCAGAGGTTTCGACCTGTTCAGGATCGACTGGCTGTTGTGCAGCGTCCTGGTCCTGCTTTGTCTTGCTGGGTTTGCGTGCCATGAGCTATTCCTCGCTACGCGAAATGAAAGTGGCGGTATGGAGCGATTAAGGCCTCCACCGCCATTGGCAATTCAGAGGTAATGGTTCCTACAACAACGCTTTCCCGGTTGACGTACCAGTGGCCGATCAGCAGAAGCATCGCGGTTGTGATGTCGTCATCCAGAACCAGAGCGTCTTCATCCGTGACGATCTTGTCTCCGGTGTCCGGATCGGTTTCAGTCGGGATCTCTTCCGCCGTCGCGTAAAGCGTCCGGCCGGTGTGGTTTTCGACCAGGCGCTGCGCTGCGGTTGAGTAGGTGTCCAGAAGCGCGTCGTCTTCAACAAAGTCCGGCTCGAGCCGGACGTGTTGCTTGATAATGTCCAGCTCGAGCATATCGGCTCCGTCAGTTCAGGGGCCTCTCAAGGCGGCCCGGTGGATTAGCTTGCGGCACCCTGCAGTGCCTTGATCGCGGCGGTGTCCTGCAGCACACAATCAAAGCGATGGAAGGCGAGGAAACCGGTCTGGTCGAACTCGGCGTAACGCTCAACCAGGCGCTTCAGAACCATGTACCGGACGCGGCGGATGATGAATTGGTTGAAGTCACCGCCGTACATGAACTTGGCGTCCACGCCGATATCAGCGATGCCCTGGTCAACGAAGTAGGGCACATTCAGCACGGTGGCTGGAGCGGCGCCGGAGACTGCTGGCAGCCACAGAGGGCGGCCCTGCAGGTCTTCCATCTCAGTCAGCATCTTCAGGGTGTTGTCGTTGAAGCCGAGGCGGAAATTCGCAGCGCGGCGGTAAGCCGGGTCAATGCTGTGAATTAGCCCGTTCACTTCCTGCCAGGTGAACTCGCTGGAGCTCGCTGCAGTTTTCCCGCCGGTGACGGCAGCCTGCAGGCCAGTCGGCTGGGTAGGAGTTCCAGCGCCGGTGCCTTGAACCAGGTACTTGGCCTCGCCACGGCCCAGGCGCTGGCCGATACGATTGGCGAGGAACTGCTCGATGTTGATGCCGGAATCGTTCAGCAGTTCGTTGGATACGCGAATAACCTTGGAGGTGAGCTTCTTTGCTCCAAGGGTCTTCATGCCGAACTCGACATCTTCCTCGCCCGCTTCCTGGTTCTCGCCCAGAAGCGCACCTTCCTCAGCGGTGCCATCACTGGTGGGCCACTCGATCGGGTTTCCGCCGTCGGTGGTCATTACCTGGGCCACACTGGCGAGACCGCCGTAGTCCTTCATGGCTTCATAGACCATGTTCAGCATTTCGGTAGTGACGGTGTAGCCACCTTTCTCACCCGGGCTGGTGGCCTGAGCACGCATTTCCCGCAGGATTTGGCGCTGCTCGGGGGACATTTCAGACATGCCCTGGCGCAGAAAAGCTTCGAAGGTCTTGGCTCGGAGCTCATCCTTGCTATCTCCGCCGCGCTCTTCGTTGTCAAGGTTGTCGCGGTGCTCTTCTTCGTTCTCCTCAACGAAGCGCTGATCAGCATCGCGAAGGGCTTCCTCGCGCTTGATCTGCTCGTCCAGGCCGTCGAGCTTCTGCTTCCATTCGCTCCACTGACTCCGCTGCTCGTCAGTCCAGGTGTTGTCGCCGATCTTGTCATGCAGGTTGCGCATGTTCCGGGCGAGCTCGTTGTACGCTTGCTTCAATTCATGGAGTTTCATAGTGCTGTGCCCTCCGGGGCGATGTTTTGGTTTCAGGCGTGGATGAGTTCAAGGAAGCGCTCGCGGGCGCGGCGCTGATTGATGGCACGCTGGGCGAGACCCTTGATCTCTTCGCAGCGAGCCTCGAGGGAGCGCTTTGCAGCGCCCGCATCCGGGTAAGCCGGGTAGGTCACCGGCGAAACGTCGAGCAATCGGCTGAACCGATGGATGGTCCGAACGATCAGTCCGTCTTCGTCTTCCATCCACTCGTCACCGTCAGGCGCAACCCGAAACGCAAAGCTCGATCCGGTGATGTCACCCCGGGTCAGCGGAGCCAACACCAGGTCCCGGACGGACTGGGTATCCGGCGGGTTGATGTCGTAACGCAGGCCCTCGGCGTCAACGGAAAGCTCCAGCGTCCCGCTGCGAGTTCGCCCCAGAACAAAGTTGGGGTCGTGGTTGAACAGGGCGCGAACATCGTCGCCGAGCACGTCATCGAAGGCGCCCGGGGCGATCTCCTCTTTGAACATGCCCAGGATCATTTCGCTGCGCTTATTGAAGACCGCACCATGCCCGACGATGCGGGCCGGCTGTCCTTCCTCGGTTTCTTCGGCACGCACCTCACACAGAAGGGCGCGCTTCTCGACTTCGCTCATGAGGTGGGTTCCTCGTCATCGTTGGGGGTGTCGGATTGATTCAGGGCACTCAGTGGCTGGGCGTTCACGCTGACCAGCATCTGGTCCAGACCATCCCGGGGGTTCATGTCCTCGAGCACTCGGGCTTCGTTGCGGTCCATCCAGCCGTCATTGATCGCGGCGTGGTAGAACTCGGCTCGCTCTTTCGCGGTACCGCGAAGCAGGCCGGCGAGATTGAACTTGCAGTAGTAGCCGGCGGCACGTTCGGCGCGGGTGAATACCCGGCGATTGATCTCCTGCTCCCAGTTCACAACCCAGGGCATCATGGTGTGGCGCACGAACTGGATGGCCTGTTCGCTGATATTGGAGAAGGTGGCCTTGTCGAGGTCGTTGATCATGTGCGCCGGCACGTTGAAGATGCCGGCAACCTCGGAGCGGTTCAGCTTCCGGGTTTCCAGAAACTGGGCATCCTCGGGCGGAATGGTGATCGACTTGTAGTCGAGATCCGCCGGCAGCATCAGCGTCTTGTTCTCGCTGGCCTTCAGTTTCGAGACCGCGTTGTTCCAGGCGGTTTTCAGGCGCTCCCAGCTGTCCTTCTGCAGCGAGTTCTTAACAGTGACCAGGCCCGTAGGGCGTCCACCACCGGTGAAGAAGTCCTTGCCGTAGCGCTGCGCCGCCAGCCCCAGACCAATGGTTTCAGCGTGTTGCCGGACCAGGCTTTTACCGGTCCGGCCATCGGATCCCAGGGCCCTGACGTGGATCATGTCCTCGAGGGCGACGGCGCGGCTGCCTTCGTCTTCCTCGGTAACGGCGTAGAGCCAGCGGTTCCCGTTCTTGACCAGCTGGGTTTCCCAGGGTCGTCGGGTGACGAGTTCGCGAAGTTCTCCGCTCGGGCTGCGCACGGTCTGGGTGTAGCCGTTGCCCCAGCCGAGGACGTGGCTCTGTTTGGTTTCCCGCCACTTGTAGCTGGTCTGCCACTCGTTGGGTTCATCGTGAAGCAACCAGTAGGCCGGGTGATCCTTGGCCGCCTCGATGTTGTCACCCCGTTTCCGCATGACGTGAAGCGGCAGCTGGCCGATGGAAGAGGACAGAACATAGATGCAGGAGTAGACCGCCGATAGGGTCAGGGCGGACTGGTTGTCCACCTGGATACCGATGTTGGTATCGAAGTACTCCGCCAGGTTCTGGCCAGTCAGCGGTGTATTCGGATCCTCAAGTGACCGGGATTCCGGGGCGAACAGGGACTCAAGCATTATTTCTTACCTCCGCCAGCGTTGCGCTTGGAGGCGCGAGCAGCCGCCAGGGCCATCACCAGCATCAGTCCGCCAGCAGCGATAAGGGCATCAGCCAGGCCGAATCTGAGATACAGGCCATAGGTCATCGCCCCGAAACCGGCAAGGCCCAGGGTGTCGATCAGATAAATGCGCATTTACATCACCAGGATGTCGTCGTCAGAAAGGGTATCCAGTACGCTTTCGCCTACTTGGGCGTTCGCCAGTGCGCGGGCTATGGCCATGATGAGAGCCACCGCGCCGTCGATCTTGTTGTGATCGCCTTGCTTGATGGGACGGACCACGTCGTCATTGCCAGGCAGGTATTTGCCAACCACGTTGCCGACACACCAGGTCATGATCGGATTGCCGTCATGGTGGAACCGGCCGGAGACGATCGCGGCCTCTAGCTCCTTCATGCCGTCCGACATGTTGGTGTAGTTCTGAACCATCGTGATCGGGTTCAGGCCTTCGTCGTCCAGCTGATGCGATAGGTTCGCGGCGCCGTGCGGGTCAATGGGCGACTCCTGCGCCGGCGTTTCCAGATTGGCTTCCTTGGCACATTCCAGGATTTCCCGGTAGTCCACTTCGCTGCCGTCTGTGGCGTCCAGGTGCTTGGACTCAATCCAGCCCTGGTACCGCTCGCCGAGCCGGCGGTCTTCATTGTCGAACGCGGTGTCTTCCGGTACCCAGAACTTCGGCCCGACGCAGTAGTAGTGAGTCTTGCCATCTATCTGGCGGCTGAACACCCGGGCCATGCTGTTCATGTCCAGCTTGCGGGCCAGGTCGAATGCCAGAATGCAGTCCTCACCTCGGAACTGGTCGATCGTCAGCGACGGGTCTTCGCACTTCTTCCAGTCCTCCATGTTGAAGTACCCCTCTTTCGAGGAGACCCAGACATTGAGGTGCTTGGTTTTGTACTTGTTCGCCAACCGGGCCCGGGCAACTGCCTTGTCCCTTTGGCTCTTTAGGTAGTCGAGCTTTACCGAAACCCCGGCGTTTGGATTGGCCTTGAGAATGGCCTCGTCGGTTGTCCAATCGTCTTTCGGGTCGATCGTGTAGATGATGGCGAACAGCTCATCATCCTGGCTGGTGCCTTCCAGCATCTCTATGGCGCGTTCCCGCATCTCATAGCAGGGCCCGGCGATATCGAAACCGGCGGTGG
Source organism: Rhodopirellula sp. (assembly GCA_002690925.1). Classification (GTDB taxonomy): domain Bacteria; phylum Planctomycetota; class Planctomycetia; order Pirellulales; family Pirellulaceae; genus Rubripirellula. The sequence continues at coordinate 97 of NZGD01000232.1, read as the reverse complement.
TTATCACCCACAGCAACGGCTGCGATCGGGCGCCCATGCCAGTGATCATCGTGTCGTAAAGGCGCGAGTCAGGATGTTCGTGATACTCGTCGATGAT
>NZGD01000231.1 GCA_002690925.1 Rhodopirellula sp. | reverse complement strand
GATGGGGTGCCACGCATCACTCGTGCGGCGGCCCTGCTGTAGTCAATCCCTGAGAAAACCGTCAAACCAATTGCTCCCCACAGGAACACGAGGCTCGTCCAATCCAGAACCTCATTATCACGGTTGAGTAATGAGACGAGGATTGCGATGACTGCACCGCACTGCAGTACCATTTTCCATTTGCCAAGTTGGCTGGCAGAAAAATCACCTCCCGAGCCCTCAATCATCCCTCTCAAACTGGTGACCAACAATTCGCGTCCGACAACAATGGTTGCCATCCACGCCTTCACAGCAGACCCCTCGACTTCGACCAGCGCAATGAAAGTTCCGCAGATGATGATTTTATCCACGAAGGGGTCGAAGATCCGTCCCAACTTGGTGACCTGACCGTACTTTCGTGCCCAGTACCCATCCATCCAGTCGGTAGACGCGGCGATAATGAAAATAATCAGGCCAAGCAGGTACTCACCGCTAGGGACCAGTACCAGCACCGCGATCGCAAGCCCGAAGCGAACACTCGTTAAGGCATTCGGCACATTGTAAATACTTGGTTTTTCGGATTCAGTCATGGTTCAACTCGACCCTGGGAGTGTATTCACCGGTTTCCGCCAATGTTGTCGTCGATTACCACCATCACGCCAAGGTCCCTGACTTGGGGATACCCACTTTGTTTCTTAGCCGTAGGCAAGATCCGAATCACCAAAGTTCCTCCAAAACAAGCCATTCACCCAGATTGTACTGTCACCCAAATCCTGCAACGAATCCCATCACCCACAAACAGCGAGCGTTCTAATGACAGTGCCAGCGAGTAGCTAAGCCAATGGAGCTGCGATCAAATCGTATCCATCTGTTGCCACGATCTCACATTGAACCATGGATCCGACACCGATTCCCTGCTCAGGGTCAATTCCCGAAACATAAACGATCCCGTCGATATCAGGAGCCTCGCCGCGTGTGCGACCGATCCAAACGCCATCCTGATCGGGCAGTGGAGAGTCAATGATGACGTCCTCGACGGTACCGATTCGACTCTCATTCCACTGGAAGGCAATTTTTTGCTGGATGGCCATGATCGTGTCATGACGTTGCTGGGCTACTTCAGCTGGAACGCGGTTGGGAAGTTTCGCCGCAGGGGTATCTTCTTCAACTGAGTAAGTGAATACACCCAGGTGCTCAAATTTCTGCTGTTCGGTAAAGTCCGCCAACTGTGCGAAGTCATCGTCGGTTTCACCAGGAAAACCGGTGATCATGGTGGTTCTCATCACGAGATGATCAATTCGGGAACGTAATTTTCCCAGAATCTCTTCTTGGCTTGCCCGCGTTGTTTTCCTCGACATTCTCTTCAGCATCGAATCGCTTGCATGCTGAAGAGGCATATCAATGTAAGGCAAAATCCGCTCGGCTCCGGCAAGCGTATCGATCAAGCGATCATCGATGTACATCGGATAGAAGTACATCAACCGGATCCAATCGAGGCTTTCGATCTTATCCAGCTGTCGCAACAGTTCGCTAAGCCTCGCCTCACCGTAAAGATCGCGGCCGTAGTACGTTGTGTCCTGTGCGACAATGACCACCTCACGAACACCGGCATCGCCCAGCCGCTGTGCTTCCTCAACCACTTGTTCGATCGGCTTACTGTAATGCTTGCCTCGCATTTTCGGGATCGCACAAAAGGTGCAAAGCCGATCACATCCCTCACTAATCTTCAAATACGCGAAATGACGAGGCGTGACCGGGCTGCGGACCGCGTCAGAAAGAGGCCGTATCGCAGCGGGTCGAAAAAGTTTCTGTTGCTCTTCAACGCCGGACTGCAAACGGTCAATCACCGAAACAATTTCGTTCCTTCCAAACACGCCGACCATGGCATCAATATCAGGACGAGCTTCCAGAAGTTTCCCCTGTTGGCGCTCAGCGAGACAACCAGTCACCACTACATTTCGGATCTTCCCTTGGCGTTTCAACGCAAGCATCTCATCGATGGCGCCGAGCGACTCTTCGCGGGCGGAGTCTATAAAACCGCAGGTGTTAACGACCACAAAATCTGCGTCGTCCACCGTGTCGGTCATTTGGTAACCATCTTCGTCTAACCTGCCCAACATTTGCTCAGTATCAACCAGGTTTTTGGGGCACCCCAAACTGACCACTGCGTAACGACCTCGCTGCCCTTCAGCCTGCTTGTCGCCAGCTTGCAACGAAGGTTTCTGAGTATCCGAAATGATGGGTAACTGCATGAGTACAAACGAATGAGTGCCGACTGACTGAAACTGCCATGATTAGACAGCCCACCCGGTTTTCACGCAAATGGTTCCTAAACAATGCAGACCACGTAGAAACCGCAAAATCGTCACCACCGCCCCACTAATGCCACCGGAAAGCAGGAAACCGCACCCGACCAAGCAACCGAAAGGGAAAACCTGAAACGCCAGCCATCCACCATCCAACGGACATCATCTGACCATCCGGCATTCGCTCGATCCAGCTCTCACCATCGGCGAACAACGTCAAACGCGTCTTACTTTTAATGAATAACATGGATCGAAAGGAAAATACTCGCCAGCCGGCCAGCGAAGCTCTTTCGCCCATCACTCCCAGTAAGCTTGGTGCGACTTTGCGCCACATCATCCTGCGATCAGTTTGTCTGTGGCAACTGCCACGTTCCTTCCACCACTGCCTTCAAGGGCTCGTCCATGGATGCTGGATGGCCAATCCACTGAAGCACCCCATCCTTGCCAATGATGAATGCCGTTGGGATCGAATTCATCCCGGCAGCCCGCATGTAAGCTGCTCCGGTTTCGCCGTCATTATCAATTGCCAAGCGATACTTGACAATATCCGCCCAAGTCTTGTCATCGCCGGCTGATGAAGCAAGAAACGCCTCCACTGTCGGCAGATCCTCAGAAGTGACTCCCAAAATCGTGACCTTATCACCGTAGGTCTCCTGCAACTCAGACAAGTGTGGCATGCCGGATAAGCATGGCCCGCACCAAGTTGCCCAAAATTCAATCACCTGCACACCACCCGTCTTCGCGTCGAGCGATGAGCCATGCACGAGCGACTGGATCTGAAGCGTTGGAGCCAGATCGCCAACTGCTAAACCACCTGCAGCGGTGCTTCCCACGTTCGGACTGGGCATACAACCAGCGGCAAACGTCAGAACAAGCATGATTCCATAAATAGCAGCGTGACGCATTGTTCATTAGCCCCATAATTTGTGCGAATTTGGCTGACTGTGTCGCTCTCTGCTTGTGTGGCAGTTCAAAACGACACAGAACAGATCATTAAAAAACCCAGCGCACCATAGGGTGCACTGGGAATGTTCTCATTCATTAATTAGGTGAGCATCAGCCCTCGAAGTCACTCAAAGACTTTTCAGGTTTGTCAGAGGTCTTACCGTTACTCTTTGCTCTCAGTTTTGCCAACCGGTCAGCTTCTTTTGCAACGGCCATGGCTGTGTGGATTTCGAACGGCGAGAACCAGCGGATGTTTCCGAGATACTTGCTTTCAACCCGATTTTTTGCAGCCAGTTCATTCCAGCTCAAACCGTCCATCATGTGCCATGCAGCAGCTTGCGCGGTGTTTTGAGTGACCTGACCGTACCCAAGTGCTTCGCATAGCACGCGAACATCCGCTTTGTCCGTGAACTGTTCGATGGGAACCATCTTGTAAGCCATGCGGGGATTCGGATCTTTCTTGCCGTGCTCCAGGCAGACCATTTTGACGGTGAGTTTTTGCATTTTCTCGGGTGCAATACGTTGCAGCCCCATTCCCATGCCGCCCATGCCGCCGCCGCCCATGCCGCCCATGCCACCGCCGCCCATGCCGCCCATGCCGCCGCCACCAGCTTGTCCACCGCCGCCCATGCCGCCGCCGCCCATGCCGCCCATGCCGCCGCCGCCCATGCCGCCCATGCCGCCCATCATTCCCTGAGCGAGAACGGGCACACTGGCGAAGGCCTTGGGTAAACGCAGTTCAACAGGCTTGTCCGTAAGGTTTCGAATCAGGACATTGGCTTTGGTCGCATTCTGCGGAATGATCTTGACCTCCACTTGACCAGCATCCATTGCCTCAAACAAACCGGCCTTGATGGCATCCATCTCAGCCTCACGCTCCGCAAGAGCAAGCGTGGGCAATGCCAGCACGGACAGGGAAACAGCAGACAGTAAATAGCGACGGGAAAGGATTCTCACGTAAACGTTCCTTGAGAAATGTTCGCCTCGCCATACGCTTGTTTGCGTATGACAAATGATTTGGTACCGAATCGAGCCGTCAAAAACACGCGTTTCCTAGCTCGAATCACAAAAACGGATGCGGCGGGTCTGCTCAGCCTCCAACAGTCCCATCGGCATAAGAGTTGCCGGTGGCGCAACTGTTTCCCCAGGGGCGTAACAGACTTCCGTTCACACACTATAATACTCGCCGGAAAGCGTCAGACCAAGGAGAAACGGAAAATGACTGTAAACAGTGCGTAATTTGGGCAATTTTTACGTCCTCACTGTGACAGTCCCTCTTTTCCACCAGCGCAAACTGGCGTGATTAGCAAAACCGGCATATTCAAACTTGGATGCCTCAAAGAGCCTGTTGATTGACTCTCAAGGCTCTTTCCGGAGTGTACAAGTCCATTATTTCGCCCGTTTTTTTGGCGTCAGACTGGCGTCAAACCTACGATTCACTCAATGCTCCGAATGTCCCGACCCACCGAGTCAGCCCTGGTTTTCACCTCGCAGCCACTACTTTTAACCAACAAGACGTGATGCCAATGTTGTCCTCGTCCCGGATCTTAGCCGCGGTATCCCCGGTCATTTTTTTCCTACTGACTGCTGGGCTACCGTCAGATCTAAACGTCGCGAAAACATTTGCGAACCCTGGCGATCAGCATGAGCTCACGATTTGCCCAGGAACAGACGATCAACCGCGGGCACTAACCGCTGCAACCCGCGGGATTCCTACGCCGAAGGAACAGACAGGAAGAACAGCCAAAACCACGCACAAAACTGCCATTGAAATGGCAGATTCCAGTTGCCAGGTATCCGAGGTTCCTACAGCAGAAGCCCCCTCTTCTGCGTCTGAGACACGACGCAATGTACTTTTCATCATGGTTGATGATTTGCGTCCGCAGTTGGGTTGTTTCGGAAAGTCGTTCATGCACTCTCCCCACATTGATGAACTGGCCAAGCATGGCAGCCTTTTCGAAAGAGCTTATTGCATGGTTCCCACTTGCGGCGCCAGTCGGGCCTCAATGATGTCAGGGCTACGTCCCCACGCACAGCGTTTTGTTTCTTACACCGCTCGTGCGGACCAAGATGCACCCGGTTTCACCACGATGAACCAACACCTCAAAAGAAACGGGTATCGAACTATAAGCCTTGGTAAGATTTTTCATTTTCCTGATGACTCGGCCTCAGGCTGGAGTGAAAAACCGTGGCGTCCCACAACTTCGAATTACCGCAAAAAGAAGGCAGAGAAGAAAGCGATCGCGGAACACCGAAAAAAATACCCCAAACGCGTCAAGGTACGCGGCATGCCTTATGAGGCATCTAACGCTGATGAATCAGAATACCGTGATCACCAAATCGCAACCCGTGCAGTCGAACACCTCAACGCACTGAAGGACATTGACTCTCCATTCTTTTTGGCTGTTGGCTTCTTCAAACCACACCTGCCGTTCTGTGCCCCGCAGAAGTATTGGGACCTGTATGACTTTGATTCCATCCAAGTGCCTGAGAACTATCGCAAGCCGCCAGCGGCCCCCAAGGGCGCGATCCACCAGTCACCAGAACTTCGCAGCTACGCATCGATTCCCCCCAAGGGCAGCCTTTCAACCTACCAGGCACGTAAGCTCATCCACGGATACTATGCGTGCGTCAGCTTCATCGACCAACAAGTTGGTCGACTCGTGAAAGCTTTGGAAAAAACGGGACTTTCTGAAAATACAGTGATCATTCTCTGCGGCGATCATGGATGGCAGCTTGGTGATCATGGGATGTGGAACAAACACTCTTGCTTTGAAACTTCAATGCATACACCGCTGATCGTTTCCGTCCCCGGTGCCCACCACACCAGCACAGTAGGCGGTCGCATTACCGCTTTGACAGAGCTCATTGACATCTATCCGTCCGTGTGTGAGCTCACAGGCACTAAAAAACCAGATCACTTACAAGGCGTTAGCTTTGTTCCCATGCTCGAAAACCCAAGTTTGGCAGGAAAACCCCACGCTGTTGGCCGTTATCGTTCGGGAGACACGATACGAACGGATCAGTTCAGATTGAGCGAATTCAGATCTGAAAACGGATCAGGTGAGACCATCGGCAGCATGCTTTACGACCATCGCACTGACCCAGATGAAAACCTGAACATCGCTGACAGAGAACAACAGCAGTCCACCGTCGCTGGGCTGTTGGACGCGTTACGAAAAACAACGCCAAGGTCAGTTGAATGATGGCATCGCCTTGGCACCGCGGCATTCGAAGCACCTCAAAACTCGGCTGAGAAACAACGGATGGCCCCAATTTCTGAATCGCACCGTTCTATCCCGCCCTCGTTCTGGAGGGCGCAATTTCCAAGGCGTACAATCAACCTCAGGTCGCATCTAATTATTCGATTTTGTTTATGATCTTGGCTTACAATCGACTGCCAAAACGATCGCCGCCAAAACGATCACTTCAGCAAGGCAGGGTTTGCTCACCCGCAGCCGCATCAACCATACAATCACTTTCTCTTTCAACGGTCCCACACGTGCGCAACAAACTCTTTCAGAAAATGGTCAACAGCAAGCCATCCAGCATCCACACATTCAGTGTGTTGAATCGCCATGGCGGCGTTTGCTTCAGTTTGTCGCTCATCTGCTTATTAACCTGCTTGCACACGAAAGCATCGGCGCAGTCACGTCGTGACCCAATCCGGCTGACCCACGGGCCCATGCTAGGAATGTCGACCTCGAACTCGGTCCGCGTTTGGGGTCGCACCTCGGAACCAGGTCCCTTCTTTGTGCGTTACGGAACATCTGCCAATAAATTGGACCTGCAAAGTCAACCAAAAGTGACGACGATCGAGCACGACAACACTGGCATCATCGTCTTGGAAGACCTGAGAGCAGACACCGTCTACCACTATCAGCTTTTTGTAAACGATCTGCCGCATGGACTACCCGGTCATTTCCGCACCCTGCCCAGTGCGGAGGAATCCAGAAATGAAAAATACAATCCGGAAGGGCTCTTCAACTTTCGCTTTCAGATTGGTTCCTGCGCGAACCAGAACCCAATGCATGGAGGAGGACATCGGGCAACGACCTACGAACATCTCAACAACGACTGGGCAGACAAAGTCCACTTTCACATCATGAACGGAGACTGGCTGTACGAAGAACTACGTACTTATCCTGTCGAAGCATGGCGTTTATCCCTGGGGCTCAGTGCTCTGCCACTCCCTGTAAAGATCATGCCCACCATCGTTGGTGTCTGGGAGAATTACAAGCTGTACCTGAGTCGGGGTGTAGAACTCGCTAAATGGCATCGAAATGTTCCAAGTTATTTCACCTTTGATGACCATGAGCTTGTCAATGACATTTGGGGCGCAGGTGAAAAGGGAAAGCGACATCGACGTACAGTGTTTCGCGACATTGGCACCTACGCATGGCACGACTACCTTGGCTGGGCCAATCCCATGGAACACAAGCACCCCATTCATTTCGGAAAAGCGGCCATGAAAGCTGGCAGCGATGTCCTTCATGACCCCAATGCTGATTTTACAAAACTTCCATTGGAGGAAATGCTGAATTTGCATGTTCACTGGGGTACACCCGAGGCCGGTGTTAACGACATGAAATATGACAACGATGAGGGAAACAAAAATTCCTACGTATACGACATTATCGAAGTCATTGATGCTCATCATCTTCGCGTGCACATGCCGGCCAAAGTCGACGACGAAAGTATCAGCTATTCAATCGGACGACGAAGCTACGGCAAGTTTCGGGTTTCAAATTGTGAGTTTTATCTCATCGATACCCGGGGAGATCGAGACATGCACGATGTCCGCAATCGTGGCAAGAAAGGGGTCTCGATGCTGGGCAAACCTCAGCGCGAATGGTTGCTGAAATCGATGAAAAACAGTGATGCTGAATTTTTCTTTGTGATTTCAACAGTCCCCTTCATGATTCCTCACAGCGGTGCAGGTGGTTTCGAAGCAGATGCTCCCAACAAAGAAGAAGCATGGACAGGATTCTTTGATGAACGCGAAATGCTGGTTCGAGAATGGGACCAACTTGGCAAGAAAGTGTTTGTGATGACGGGTGACCTCCACAACAGCTTTGCTATCAAAGTCACCGACAACATCTGGGAATTCTGCTGCGGACCGCACAACAGTGTCAATCACGTTCCTGTCAACGATGAGAGCGATCGTCCCGCAACCGGAAAATTCAAATTTGGTCCCCGAGAATGCGATATTCGCTGGAGCAGCTACATTCTTCCGGACCTCCCGCGACTACAACGTCTCTATCCACACTTTTGTGTGGTTCAAGTCAATAATGTGTTCAATATGCCCAAGCAACTTGGTGGCAAACGACTCGTGGCCTACCCACATCCCCAAGTGATCTTTCAATACTTCGACGGTCGCACAGGGGAACTCGCATACGCCGAGTCGATCACGGTCGACCACTGAGACCTCATCTTACGGGCCCCTTTTCTGGCTTACTTCACTTGGATTCGCTTCTCACAAAGGGAGCTTGGCGTGAGTTTTACTGAATGCCGGCTACGCTGAGTTGTGACCTAAGAAGTGCCCATTCCGCTTGGGTCAAAACGGGGACACCGTCGTTGAGGCATCTGCCCCCTTTCTCAATACTTCCCTGCCCTGCTGGTATCTCGTCAATTTCTGTAGCAGTTCTGCGATAGGACGGCCCGCAAGCAACAGTTGCTAGCTTTCCAGCAGCAACGTACCAAGGCGACCGTGATCGCTCCGCCTTCTGAACGAGGCTCACAACACTCACGCTGCAATCTGTCTTTTGGTCCATGAAATGAACATGTTTGCGGGTTTGCTCTTCCGTTTTGCTGCGCATTTTTGATATCGAACAGAATCGATTACGGAATTGCATGGTATTACGTGAAGGAATGCGACCCATGAAATCTTTTGGTGTTCGTCTCGCTGCAGGCGCTGGCACGATCCTAGTTGTGGCATACGCGATTGCGCTTGCGCAAAAAGACAATCAGGCAGCTTCAGACACATGGAATGCTGAAACTGCAGTATCCTCCAATCCAGCGGTTCCAATTGGTGATCAGTCATCGCCAGCATGGCTTGAGCAACCCGATAGTGAGCTTGCCAATCAGCAACAGGCTTTGGCATTCCATGGATCAACCGAGCCAGTTGATCGTTCAAAGCCGGTTGCGCAAGTCAATCACGATCAATTACCCGATGCAGCTCCAGCGGTTGCGATGGCAGGCTACGACGAATTCTCCGGGGATGCGGCTCGTGTTTCCGACCCAACGTCGATCGCTACTCCGGAAGTGTCGTTACCAACGGAATCCCAACTGGCAGTTGAGCTTCCCCCAATCGGCGACGGCTCCTTTTCAACTCCCCAAGCAGATTTTCAGACGGAAACCACTGCGAATTTAGCCTTACCCGATTCGGATTCAACTGACGTTATAGATCCCGCATTCACACCTTCGTCAGAGCCCAAACAAGAGCTTGCAGCAAGCTCGCCCGACCTACCCTCTGCCTTCGGAGCGTCCAATCCAACCGCGAACGCGTTGCCAGTAGCGGCCGCAGCGTTGCCCGCAGACACAGCGGCGGCGTTTGCCGATTCAGCGGAAGCTGGCGCGGCGTTTGCCGCCGCTGGTATGGGCGAGTTCCCCGAAACTGATCTGTCGACGTTCACAAATGAGGCCACAGTAGCCACTGACGCAAACCTTGCCAGCACGCTGCCAGCCGATGCCGTTTTAGGACTTCCGGCTGAGCCTGCGGCCGAGGCCTCGCTTGTTCAAGAAATCGCAATGAATGCTCAAATCGCACCGTTAGCGAACGCGGCCGTATCCATCCCCGATCCCAGTTCCGCACCAGCAAACACGCTGAGAGGCGCAACACCCACACAAAACCAACTGCGTTCGGCATTACCCGATGAAAATTCAACCGCGGTAGCAGTAACCGGTGCGTTCGCCGCCCCAAATATGACGCCGACTGAACCAACCGGCTTCCCAAACCCAACTGGTTTGCCGCCCGCTGAGTCCAATTTTGCAGGCGATGCAATCCAAGGCGACAGCGTTTCAGCGTCTGTTGCGGCAGCGGGTCCGAGCATCATGGCTGTTTCCCCTGCTTCGACCGCAGCAATCGCTGCACCGGCAACGTTCGAAACTGGCGAAGCCTTGACACCAAATTCTGGCTATGCAGCGAATCCAGTTGAGATGGTTCCGCCAAACACCGCGATGGCACTGACCACGAATGCGACCACCGATGCCCCGGGTGAGCGGCGACTAGAAGGTGCCCAGACCCCTAGCGTAATTATCCAAAAACGCGCCCCAGCCGAGGTGAAAGTTGGCAAGCCGGCGGCCTTTGTCATCAACGTCCGCAATGTCGGCTCGGTTGAGGCCTTGGACGTCGAAATACACGATCGTGTCCCAGCGGGCATGCGATTGGCAGACGCCTCTCCAGCTCCACAAATACAAGGCAACCTGCTGATGTGGCAAATCGGATCCATGCCCGCTGGAGACGAACGCACCATTACGTTGCAATTAATTCCGGAACAAGAGGGAGAACTAGGAAGCGTCGCCCGCGTCAGCTTCGAAGCCGCAGCATCCGTTCGAACCATCGCGACACGACCGGTCCTCAATATCGAGCAGCAAGCGCCTGAGAAAGTTTTGATCGGCCAACAAGTTGAGATCGCCTTGGAACTATCTAATACTGGATCGGGAAAAGCGACCAACATAGAGATTTGGGAAGATGTTCCCCCAGGGCTCTCACACCCAGAAGGCCCACAACTGAAGCAGAACATTGGAACCCTAATGCCCGGGGAAGTTCGAACAGACTCATTGTTCCTGAAAGCAGAGAAGCCCGGAACCATCAAAAACACCATTCGCTTGGTGGGCGATGATGGATTGGCCACTGAGGAAACCATTTCCATCGAAGTCATCGCTCCGCGGCTAGAGGTTTCGCTGCAAGGGCCGTCTCGAAGATTCCTTGAACGCCAAGCTAAATACGAACTGAACGTCGCCAATGCAGGTACTGCAGCGGCAACCAACGTTGAAATCTCAGTTCAGCTTTCGCGAGGATTCACTTTTGTCAGTACTGACTATGAAGGACAGTATGATCCCAACCGACACGCAGTCTTCTGGTCACTTGCCCAGTTGCCTGCGGGTGCGAGCGGCGTTGTGCCGCTAACCCTGCTGCCTATTGAAACGGGTGAACAAGTCCTCAAAATTAACGCAAACGCTGACCTCAGTGCTTTGGCCCAGACAGAGCGAAAGATGACGGTCGAAGGTTTTGCGGACCTTAGTTTCTCGATCACGAACCCCAAAGGTCCAATCGAAATTGGTGCAGAAACCACTTATGACATCGTCGTCGAAAACAGCGGCTCAAAACCTGACACGAACATTCGCGTCCAGATTCAGTTGCCAGCAGGGCTGCAACTCCTCAGTGTCGATGGAGATGCCGGCACCGATGGAAATGGACTCGTCGCATTTCAACCGAAAGCACAATTGGCACCCGGACAAGAATTCAAGTACCGAGTGCGGGCACGCGGTACATCAGCCGGTACCCATATTGTTAAGGCAGTCGTGGTAAGCGACCACAGCCCTGTCCCAGTCACGAAAGAGGACACAACACGTGTGTATGCCGACCAGTAACCTGTTCAAGCTGAAATTCAAACGCCTCTGGTGACTACCGAAGCCGTCGCATGTAGCTGAGGAAGGCTCGATTGGTTTGCTCCAACGTCATATCAAAGCACTCCTCAAAATCATCGATCCGTTGACGTTTCGTTTTCTCTGCGAGATATTTCCCTTCGCTCAACAAGCGTAAATACTTTACATACTCTTTGCGTTTGGTTTTGATCAGAAAGTAGGTCAACGCCCAGCCTTCGGCGTAAGCCGCCGTTGCATCACTCGCGCTCCTGTATCGCATGTCATCCGACAGCAGCGTGACAAGGGAATCATTCGTTCGACGCGGAAAGTATTGCATCCAGCGTCTCAGGTTCACCTGGTTGACACTGCCAATGGCCCGCCACGCTCTTGGATTCCGTCGATCGGGAGCCTCGAAGAACATCGCCAGACCTTCGCTGACCCACATCGGATTATCCGCAAACCGCCGTTGCATGCCACAGTTGTAAGCGAGCTGATGCGTTGCCTCGTGAATGATCGTTGCGACATTTCGTTCCCAGTCAGGCACATTGAAGGTAATCATCCGATTACTGCCAAGATGGTAGTATCCGATCACTGACTTAGCAGTGTCGCCAATATCATTGGTTGCGTACGAAAGAAATGATTCGTGATCCCGTAACACAACAGCAACCAGTGGATACTCCGGTTCTGGCAGTTCCCAACGCTGATTCTTCCAGAAGATAAAGAACGAACGGTAGAGTTGCTCGAACAGGGCTCCAACTTGCTTCGCATAGGCCTCAGTGCTATTAAAAAGAATTACATAATGCTGAGTGCGGTAAACATTAAACCCCGGTCCCAATTCCTCCCGGAGCCGTGACTGCATTTGATCAGCATCAATCGGCGCGAAGGGCCGAGCGTCACTTTGACGTTCAATGATGTTCTCTGGTTGCAGCGTCCAGATCTGTCCATCATCGGCTTGAAGCATTACCCCACCATCCTGCGCCTCGACAAGGATCTTGCCGGACGCAGTTCGCTCTTTACCCGCGGTACGGAATTTGACGGTTTCAACCCCTAGCAAGGGAGTGCCCTGTAGTAAAAAACTGAGGCAACCAGCGAGCAGCAGCACCAACCGTGGCATTGAGAGCAGCATGTGAGTTCGCATAAAGAGTTTTTTTGACAGAAACCACCTCAAGTTATTTTAACACGTAATGCCAGGAACCGGCGTGCTAAAAACAACGAGATCACCAACACAACAGCCAGATACCATATCGCCAGAGCTGCCTCCTGATAGCGTGCCCCACTGTGTAGTAGCCCGAATAATCGGGTTCCAACAGTTGTGACTCCCGGTGGCACCACCGGCAAGGTCGCTGGAACGTCCCCTGAAGCCACGACAGCAGCAGCGATTCCCGCCCCCCACAAACTGCCCTGCAGGATGGGCCGATCAATATTCCACATGCGTTGGATGCAAGACTGATCCAACTGAGCTGTATCCAGCAATGAATTGTCTAAGCCGCGGTACCCAGCTCGCAAAACCCAGTAAGCCGCAGGAACGGCGCGAAAAAGCAATGCGATGACGGTGGGGACAAGGGACTGCTGGTAAAGCGTAAAAAAACCTGGAATCGGTAGCTGAAAAAATCTCACAACCATCAAGCCAACCAAAGGACCAGGCAACAACACGAAACTGATCGTGAGCAGGTCCAACCACGCCTCCAGACGACGCGTTCGTCTGCCAGCGGCAGCCAACGGCCATGCGATTAAAACAGCAGACAGCGCGACCAGAACGGCAAGGATGCCAGTCCACCGGTACTCGGACGCAAAAATCACCGGCGCTTCCCAAAGTCTTTGCGCTGTCCGGCTCAACGACCAAGTTCCTACGAGGGTTCCCTGAGCGACTTCGACATCGTGCCCTACCTTCACGAGCAGCCCCCCCAACGGCACCAACACGATCAATAAAAGAATCAGGGTCGCTATGGCAGCAGCCAGACAGCACACACTTTTTCGTACTTCTTGATCATCACATGTAGGCACATCTGGTTCCGCACTGATCACAATCAACCTTCGCCGTTGAACCAGCAGCCAAGTCATTAAGGCTGACATCACGATCAGTGGTAGTACGCAGATGAGGAAGATTGAAAACGGGGAAGGATCGACCGCGTAAAAGAGGTAAAATTCGTCAGCGACGGTTCGAAAACCATACAAGTCTACGACCGTCATTTCAGTCATTGCCAACAAGGCTGTGGCGACAAGACTGGAAATGATCCAAGGAGAAACGAGCGGAAGCTGGACTCGCCACCAGCTTGAAATCGGACCGAGATCCATACGAGCTTTTTGCCGAACATGCGTTGGCACTCGATCCAAACCGTACCAAGTTGCCAGCGCGACCAAGGCAGCTCCCAACAAGCCATGAATCCAGCCGCAAGCGATCAGACCGCGGAAAAAACCATAATCCGAAAGTCCCTCTGCACGAGCTCCGGTCTGAGTCATGATCATCCAACCAAACTTGCCCGCAGTTGATTCCCAGGCGGCAGCCTGCAAAATCATGGGCATGGCGACTGCAACCACCATCGAAGCGAGAAATACGGCCGAAATCCATCTCCAAAACCGACCAGCGGCTTTTAAACGAGACGCAGCCCAGCCACCGGCAACCCCGAGCGTGGCAGCCAAAACAAGGGCAAACACAACTAGTTGAAAAGTCAGAAACAGGGGCTGAATCCAAGCCAAGACCAACAACTCCGAAGAAACCTGAAGATAAGAAACAGAAAGATCGGCAAAACGGGACGCGGAACAGCCACTGAGCAATCACAATGGACAGAAATCAGAAGGGCTGCAGGGACAATCGTGTTTCGCCCATGGTCACCATCCTCATCGTCGCCATCCTCATTGTCGCCGATTTGTTCGGTTTACGGCATCCCCTGAATTCAGTCGACATTTGCCGTCAAATCAACACCTATCGAGTCCACGTCACGCATCATGAAAATCACCGCTATTCCACAACTGTATCGCAATCTCAGGCGGTGGCGGGAGATATTGGCGGTGCTACGGCGTTACGGCCTTGCTGACTGGCTGACGCATTTTCGGCTCCCCTTCAGGGATTCTTTGAAGGATCGAGGCGGCGTCCCGCTGTCAACGTATACCCGTGAACAACGAGTTCGGATGGCACTCACAGATTTAGGACCCACCTTTATCAAACTGGGACAAATCCTCGCATCTCGCCCTGACCTCGTCGGCCCCAGTCTTAGCGAAGAGCTCAAACAGCTTCGAGCCAATGTTGCACCTGACCAAACAGTCCAAGTGCGTGAGACACTCCGGAACGAACTCGGCAAGAACTACGAATCACATTTCCAAACGATCGACTTCAAGCCACTTGCGACCGCGTCGATTGGACAAGTTCACCGCGCTGTACTGAACGATGGCTCACGAGTCGTGCTGAAAGTCCAACGGGCAGGCATTGAAAAGAAAATGCAGCAGGACATGGAGGTGTTGGCGGGCATTGCGCAACTGGCTGAGCGGGTCGATGCATTAAGTGTTTGGGGCCCCGGTGAAATGGTGCGGCAATTGGCTCACATGATTACGAGAGAACTTGACTTCACCCGCGAGCGACAGAACTTAGACCAGTTCGCTGAGATGTTTAGCCGCAAAAATTGCGATGTTGTCATTCCGCATCCTGTGAACGCCCTCTGCACTCGCCGAGTGTTAGTCATGGATGAACTGATCGGCGACCCGCTACCTGCCTACTTGGCAAGTCACTCGGGCCTTGACGCCAGTACCCAAAACCGAGGCGCGGAATTTGATGATCAGCATTCAGGTAACCATACCACCAACACCCCTCACGCCCGCTCAAACCGCTCTACCCCCGTAAAATCCGGAACCACCCGCACTGCTTCGCCAGAAGATGCTCCCGAGCTGATCAAACAAAGACTCGGAGAGACGATCGCTGAAGCCTATTTGACAATGCTATTCGACGAAGCCCTGTTCCATGCCGACCCCCACCCGGGCAACCTGATCGTGATGGAAGGTGGCACCTTGGGTATTTTGGATTTTGGCATGATTGGTCGCATCGACGAAACGCTGCGTGAGACGATTGAAGAGATGCTGGTAGCCATCTCATCAGGTGACCAACATCGACTGGTTCGCTTGATCCGCCGCGTAGGCGATGCACCACCAACTCTGGATGATTCAGCGTTGGCTATTGATGTAACAGAGTTCATTGGCACCTATGGACGGCAGCGTCTGGGTGAATTCGACCTCACCGGAGCCTTGAATGAATTGAGTGAGATCCTACACCGTCATGCAATCAAGCTTCCAAACCAATCCGCATTACTGCTGAAAATGCTGGTTTCTCTCGAGGGGACACTGGGTGAGTTAGGAGCAAGGTTTGACGGACTGGAGGCGGTTCGCGCGTTCATGGCTCGCTCCGTGGCGAGGCGTCTGAGCCCCAAACGCCGTATTCGTCAGGCACGCCGTATTTATCTGGAAGCCGAAAATTTCCTGGAAGCTGCCCCCGACGAACTCATTTCTCTGATCCGCCAAGCGAGAAAAGGAGAAGTTCGAGTTATTTTAGAGCATCAGCGACTCAGCCCCACCGTGAACCGAATGGTACTCGGCCTGATGACAAGTGCTGTTTTTCTGGGTTCTTCCCTTCTACTAGCGATGAAAGTCCCCCCCTTACTTTTTCATGATGCAAGCTGGTTAGCCCTGCAGGACATCAGCCTGCTGGGACTGCTGGGCTTTTTCGGCAGCATGACAGTAATGCTCTGGTTGCTTCTGGCTATCAACCGAAGCGGGCATTTAACCCGTCACAACGAAGACTAAGCTACCCGACGAAGCCTTTTCGGCTCCCAAAGTCACCGACAAACCAGCTTTTGGACTCTATTGACGCTAAACCGTTGTGATTTCTATACTTGGGCCAGATCACAGGGGTGCGCAACACCTGATGATGCTTTCATCGCTGACCAATCCTAAAAAGCAACATGAACAAGACCGAACGACGTCACGAACTGCAGCAAAATGACTTGGCGGCTTACCTTGAACAAGCCAACAAACGCGTGGAGCCCTACTCCAAGCAGATTCTGGTTGGGATCCTGCTCCTCTTGGCGATTTTCGTGGCCATCTCTTTCTACAGTTCCGAGTTGGATGCCGACAGTAGTATGGCAACCATGAATCTCATTCAGAACACGAATCAGCCTGAACAGGACGCAGCAGCGCTGTCCGAGATCAACGCTAATTTCGCTGAAACTTCTGCCGGTAAATTGGCAAAATTGTACGAAGGCATGGCTTTGGTTGCACAAGGTAACCAGACCATCTACACCGAGCGAGAAAACGCGGAGGAGAAACTAAACCAAGGTATTGAAGTCCTGAACGCTGTCGCCACAACTACCGACGACGACCTGCTAAAGTCCCGGGCGCATTTGGGAGTCGCGTTGGCATCTACCACGCTTGGAAATAATGAAGCGGCCATCACTGCTTACAAAGCAGTCATCACCGCGAATGAATCCGAGGCAATGGTAAAAAATGCAGAGAGTCGGATTGAGAGCCTGAGTAGTCAAGCGAGCTTGGATTTCGCTAAATGGTTCAAAAATGCAGAATTCAAAACTGTAGAATTGCCTAACTTGGATCCATCACTTCCGCCATCTTCCGCCATACCAGGACTCGACCTAAACCTGCCTGGGCTCGACACACCCGCTGCGAACGACAGTGCGGATGCCGAAACCAACCCACTTCAAGGCGAAGCAGCTCCTCGAGACCTCGACGGGGGCTTGGACCTTCCCACAACTCCTGACAAGGCTCCAGCAGCAGAGACTGACAAAGCTCCAGCAGCAGGGACTGACAAGGCTCCAGCAGCAGAGACTGACAAAGCTCCAGCAGCAGGGACTGACAAGGCTCCAGCAGCAGAGACTGACAAGGCTCCAGCAGCAGAGACAGACAAGGCTCCAGCAGCAGAGACTGACAAAGCTCCAGCAGCAGAGACTGACAAAGCTCCGGCAGCAGAGACAGACAAAGCTCCGGCAGCAGAGACAGACAAAGCTCCGGCAGCAGAGACAGACAAGGCT
>NZGD01000230.1 GCA_002690925.1 Rhodopirellula sp. | reverse complement strand
TTCCTGATTTGGTCGGTTCCGTTGAGTACAAATATGCCATCAATGGATTCGCGGACCAGGAGAACCTCATCAACGACATGGTGGACGGAGCTTCTTGTGCACCTGTCACGGACTTCGCGGGTTACGCAAACCGCCAGATTGACGCAGGCAGTGTGGCCAACGATTACTACGGAACGTGCGACGGAACCTGCAATGATGCGGCGCCTGTCTTGGTGACTTTCCAAGTGAACATGGCGGAACAGACCACCAACCCGATTGGTGTATTCATCGCAGGCAACTTCCAAGGCTGGTCTGCGGGAGCGACGGCAATGACTGACGAAGACGGCGATGACATTTGGGAATACACTGCGAGTATTTCTGCCGGTGAGGCAGTTGAGTACAAGTTCATCAACGGCCCCAATTGGGGGTTGGACGAGTCAATACCCGTTTCATGTGCAGTGAATGGCAACCGTGGTTACACCGTGGGAACGGAGGACGCCGTCATTGAAGCGGTTTGCTTCGGTTCTTGCACACCATGTGGAGACGCTCTTCCTACTGAGGAAGTGTCGTTCACGGTGTTGACCGACAACATCACTGTCGCTGCGGACGGCATGTACCTCGCTGGTGCCATGAACGGATGGAGCGGTGAGCCCATGAACGACAACGGCGATGGCTCTTGGAGCTTGACCAAATCACTCGAGGCGGCCACGTACGAATTCAAGTTCCAAAACGGCCTCGACGGTTGGGAGGAGTTGGATTGCGGCGGCAACCGCTCGGTGGAAGTGGTTTTGGGTGCGCCCATCGCCTACCAAGGTTGCTTTGCCCAGTGCGCTGACGTATGTGCAGTGGATCCGGATGCTGCAGATATTACCTTCCAGGTGGATGCGTCTCAAATTGCAGTGTCATCTGACGGCATGTACTTGATGGGGTCCTTCACGGAGCCTGCATGGCAGCTCGGTGCCATTGCCATGAACGACGACGATGGAGACAGCATTTGGTCAGCCACAGTGAATGTGGATGGTCCTGCGGCCTTCCAGTACAAGTTCAACAATGGATTGACCGTGTCCATCGACAGCTTGCCTGATCTCTCAGGTGAGGAAAATGCAGACTTCATTGCGGGTGGTTGTGGCGTGAACAATGGTGTGGGTGGTTCGAACCGCCTCCACGAGCGTTCAGGCGTGGCCGAAACCCTCGACGTGGTGTGCTTCAACAGCTGTGAGGCATGCGTTGTGGCACCTTCTGTGTTGGTGGCCACCGTGGATTTGTGCGGTGCTGCCGCTGATTCTGTGCGCTTGACGGGGCCGTTCTGGGGCTGGGACCCCAACGGAGGTCCGATTGCCACGGACAACGGAGATGGCACTTGGTCTGTGACGTTTGACCCCGCCCCAACTGAAAACATGGAGTACCTCTGGATTGTCGACGGCACCCAAGAGAACCTCATTCAGGCCATGGTCGACGGCGGTGCTTGCGCACCAGTGACAGACTATGCGAACTACGCAAACCGTCTTTGGGAAGTGGGGGCTGAGAATCCCTCAGATGTCTACAACTCTTGCAGCGCTTGTGACGGAACAGGTGGTGGAAACACGACGTTCAACGTGGACATGACCTGTGTGGATGCTGCTGGGGCAACCGTGAATGGAGCCACTTCCTTCACGGAGGTGTTTGTGACGGGCCCATGGTGCGGATGGTGTTCTGCCGACGGCTACAACGTGTTGACCGACGCCGATGGCGACGGCATTTACAGCGTGGAAATCGGAGGCCTTACGGGTACGGTGGAATACAAGTACGGCATCGATGCGTTCACAGATCAGGAACAGCTTGTGGATGACATGGCCAACGGTGCAGATTGCGCACCTGTTACAGACTTTGCAGGTTACGCCAACCGTCAGATCGAGGCTGGTGCCACGTCAAGTGACGTTTTCGGAAGCTGCAGCGCTTGTGAAGATCAAGTGGCTCCTGCCAACGTGACCTTCCGTGTGGACATGAACCAATATGCCGAGGCGTATGCGTACGACGGCGTCTTCATCAACGGCAGCTTCAACGGCTGGTGTGGGACATGCAACCCCATGTCTGACGACGACGGAGATGGCGTGTGGGAAGTGGCTTTGTCGCTTGCTGTGGGCACCATTGAGTACAAGTTCACCTTGGATGGTTGGAACTACCAGGAAGAGCTTGCGGGCATCGCAGGCATCGAAGCATGCACGTCTTTGATTGACGGATACACGAACCGCTCCTTGACGTTCGATGCGGACATCGTGCTTGACGCGGTGTGCTGGGAGTCTTGCGCTGCGTGTGAGCTTGCCGGCGGTTGTACAGATCCTGCCTTTGTGGAGTACGATCCGTATGCCACACAAGACGACGGCAGCTGTGGTGAGTTGATTGTGTACGGTTGCACCTACGACGCAGCCAGCAACTTCAATCCGATTGCAAACGTGGATGACAACTCATGCGAGTTCACGGAAACGAACGATTGTGCCGCCGACCTCGATGGCGACGGTGCCGTGACGACGGGCGACTTGCTCGCGTTCTTGGCCACGTTCGGATTGACTTGCCTCTGAGCATTTGAATGACTTCAACAAAGAAGGGGGGCGTCGCCCCCCTTTTTTTTGTGCCTTCATGTGCCGTGGGTCGCCTCTTGAAAGGGAGGCTCCTATCTTTGGACCATGAAGCCATTGGTATCCACGAGACTGCCAACCGATGCAGGAGATTTTGAAGTGCACGCCTTCGAGAGTGGTGTGTCTTCCCAGCCGCATTTGATGCTCTGCTCGAAGAAACAGCCTGTTGCATTGCCTTTGGTTCGGGTGCACTCCGAGTGCTGGACGGGCGATGTCGTTGGATCGCTCCGTTGTGATTGCGGTCCGCAATTGGATTCCTCACTCAAGCAAGTGCAGAAAGAGGGAGGAGCTGTACTCTATCTCCGGCAAGAGGGGCGAGGCATCGGCTTGATCGAAAAGCTCAAGGCATACAACCTGCAAGACGAAGGCCTGGACACCTACGAGGCCAATGAGCGTTTGGGACACCAGCGTGATGCGCGTCGTTTTGACGTTGCGGCTGGAATGTTGGCCTCTCGTGGCTGGACCGCCATCCGGTTGTTGACCAACAATCCGGACAAGGTGTATGACCTCGAAAAAGAGGGCATTGACGTGCGCGAGGTGGTGGCCCTTGAAATGGCACCCAACGAGCACAATGCGGAGTACTTGTCTGCAAAGGCCAAGGAGGTCAAGCAGGGACACACGCGCGCATGAAAAAGGGCCCCAGCGGGGCCCTTCGCAATCATTTGGTTAAGTGGGTGCATGCGATACACCCGAAAGCGAATTTCGGGTATTGTGGTCTACAAGGCCTCAAACTGAATGAGTTAACACGTTTTATTTAAGTTGCAACGTATTTCATGGTGTTGCCCGTTTGCCACCAACGTTCTTCGCTACCAAACCAAATCGATCGCAAGATGCCTTCTCCTGCAGTCTCTTTCCCTGGCAAGCGTCTCCTTCACCTGTTTTGTTTCTTGTGCTGGTCTCAAGTCACGTGGGGACAACACAGTTGGATGCACCCTGACGACCACATTCGGGCGCCGCATTATTTTGAATGGATTGAGGCCCTCGAAAACGAAGATCAATGGACGCAAGCGAGGTTGTTGACCACCCTGCCCAATGGACGCATTGTGGACATGTCCGCCCATGCGCAAGGACAAGGTGGACAATCCTTGATTCACATCAATGGCGACATGCGTTGGGTCGTGAGCTCAGAGGAGCCCTTGTCCAACCTCAGTGCGAGTTTGGTGGAAGGTTACAATGGCGGTTCTCTCGATTTCATGTGGCATAACCACTTGCACAGTTTGGGGGGGTATGGTTTGTGGCGAAGGCATTTCGACTTGATTCGTTTTCATGGAGGCGATCAGGGTTGGCAAAAGGTGGCAACCGACGGACAAAGTCCGGAGGATCAATCCAATACAGACATGTCGATGTCGTTTTTCGCCCATGGCAAGGCCCACTTGTTTGTGGATCCGTTGTCATCACGAGGATTCACAGCGGAGACCAATTTCGTCTACCACGTGTTGGACCTTGACAAACGTCAATGGACGAGGAAAGGAGCTGTGGATGCGCGATTGGGTCAAATTCGGGGAGGCATCAATTTGCCCTCTGGCTGGCTGATGCACAATGAGGCAGGAGAATTGATTTGGGTTGATTTTGAGCAGGAAATTGCGCGACTGCTGCCGAATGCTGCGGGAATGCTGGAGGAGTTTTACGCGTGGCATCGCGAAGAGGGAAGAATGACCTTTGTCGGAGATTCGACCGTCTGGCACCTCTGGAATGGCGAGCGCGTGACATTGAACATTCCTTGGAAGGCCCTTGATGCGGCGCAAGATGTGCCGTTGTTCGTTCCCTCTTCTTTGCCTTTGAACGACAATTCAATGGCCGCGGGTCCATCTGTGAATGGCAGGGAGCGAGGTACGACATTCAACTTGTCGCAGCTGATTCCGTGGCTGATGTTTTTGGGCTTGGCGATTTGGTTCTGGTTGGAGCGCCGCAAGTCCAGTCGTCGTAGGGAGGGGCGCTCACCGCAGACTGCGGCCGAGGAACTGAACGAAGAAAAGGCGCAAGGGCAGTATTCTGCACTTACGCAGATGGTTCTTGAGCACATGGGCAAGCAGTTTGAAACCGAGGAGTTGGATGTCCTTCTGGGCATCAGTCACCTGTCGTCTCCGGAAACGCTGCGCTCTCATAGGGCGAGAATGATCCAAAGGGTGAACACAGAGTACCGTGTTACGCAGGGTCAAGATTTGATCGTGCGCCAGCGGGCATTTTCAGACCGTCGCCGAAGCGTGTACGTAATCGGCGGGACTCCTGGGGCAGCGGCCCAAGATGAAGGGATGGAGGACGCCACCCCATGAAGAGAGGGTTGGCCGAGGCTCACATGGACAACGCGTGCATCCACTCCATGCACACGATGGCGCCGATGGTGCCCACGGCATAGCCCAGAACCGCCAAAAGAACGCCAACGGGTGCCAATGCGGGGGAGAAGGCACTTGCCACAATGGGCGCGGATGCAGCGCCACCGACATTGGCTTGGGAGCCAACGGCAACAAAGAAGAACGGGGCTTTGATGAGTTTGGCCACCAAAAGCAGCACGACGATGTGGACGAGCATCCAGATCAAACCAATGCTGACAGCACTGCCATACATGGCCCAGTTTTCGATGAGGCTGCCAATGTCCATTTTCATGCCAATGGTGGCCACCAGGATGTACAGGAACACGGAGCCCATTTTGCTTGCACCTGCGCCCTCGTACGATTTGGCGGGGGTGAAACTGAGGGCAATGCCCATCGCAGTGGCTGTGACGACCAACCAAAAGAACCCTTTGGTGATGGAAGAAAGGTAGATGGCCGGAGAGTCTGGATTGGCAGTCATCGTGTTGTCGAGCCATGAGGACAACGCCACAGATGCATTGTCGGCGACAAGGTGAGAGACGGCGACCCCTCCAAACGCAATGGCCACGATGACCATCCAATCGGGGAAGCTGGGGATGCGTGCGGATTTGGCTTGCAATTGTTCCACCTTCTCCTGAAGCTCATTGACTGCGGATGCGTCTGCCTTGAGCCATCCGTCAATTTTTTCACGGATGCCTGCCCCAAACAACAGGAAGGGCATCCACAAATTGGCCACGAACACATCGACGATGAGCATGATGGAAAATTGATCGTCCAGGGTGTCTGAGATTTCCTTGAGTGCGGCCTGGTTGGCACCGCCGCCGATCCAGCTTCCAGCCACGGTGCTCAATCCCCGCCAGTAGGCATCCGGCGCATTCCCGCCCAACACTTCCGGATTGGATTGCCCTACCAGCCACAAGGCAAGGGGGCCGCCGATGACGATGCCTGCGGTGGCGGCAAGAAACATGATGATGGCCTTGGGTCCGAGGTTGTAGATGCCTTTCAGGTCAATGGACAGGCAGAGCAAAATCAAGCTGGCAGGGAGGAGGTACCGCGAAGCCACGAAATACAGGTTGCTCTCCTCGCCATTCACAATGCCCAGCGAATTCAACGCCGCAGGAATGAAATAACACATCAGCAACGCAGGGACGAAGGTGTAAAAGCGCTTGAATTGAGGCAGAGAGTGGGTGTAAAAGACCAACCCCAAAGCACCCGCAAGAAGTCCGAGAACCACTGCATCGTTGGTGAAGACGGCGTTGAGCAAAAAGGAAGAGAGCATGGGAATCATCGCAAAGCAGGTTTGCGCAAAAATGCCACAAACCAGACAAACGAAAAACGGCCCGCGCATTTCGCGCAGGCCGTCCTCTTCTTTGGTTCCTGGCAGAACCGAACCCTATCACCAGACCATCAATGGGATGTTTCCGGATGGAGTGGAGGTCCCCACTTGAATGAAGTAGGTGCCTGGTGCAATGGATTCTCGAATGGGGTACCCCACAACGCCGGGGGATTTGACAATGCCTGTTCCCTGCCAGACGACACGTCCGTCAGACGCCAACACGCGGATGGCGGTTTGGTCGTTGTCCAAGCCAGAGACAAACACCATGCTGTGCTCAGGGCTCATGGGGTTGGGGAACAAGTTCAAGGCAGGGGCTTCAGAGAAGTCGCCCACATTGTCTGTTGTCACCTCGTCGTCCACTTCGTCGCAAATGCCATCTTCGTCGAGGTCGTTCAGACAGTTGCCCTCACAGTTGTAGTAAGGCTCGGCATAGGTGCATGATCCGTCGTTGTCGGTGGCCGTGGCGTCGAAGTTGCAGGCATCTGCATCTTCGCAGCCCGCGATTTCCAATTCGTCACACACGCCGTCGCCGTCGGTGTCGTTCAGGCAGGCGCCATCGCAGTCGAAGAACGTCTCTGCGTACTCGCACGATCCGTCGTTGTCGGTGGCTTCCGTTTGGAAGTTGCATGCTGACGCGTCATCGCATCCTGCGATTTCCAACTCGTCACATACGCCGTCGCCGTCGGAATCCTGGATGCAGTTGCCATAGCAGTCGTAGTAATCCTCTGCCCAAAAGCACAGGTCATTGTTCGCCACCGTGGCTGCTGGGCTGTAGTTGCAGGCGTCTTCCACAGTGCATCCTGCCTCATAGGAACATTCTTCGCCTGACGCGGGAGGGTCTGTGGCTTCAGGGTTGTAGTTGCTGGCAATGATGTCTTGACATCCCGTGACTTCCAATTCATCGCACACCAGGTCATTGTCGGTGTCGTTGATGCATCCGTCACAGGTGTAAAATGCTGCGGGGTAGGTGCAAGAACCGTCGTTGTCGGTGACCAAATCGTCGTAGTTGCATGCGTTGAGGTCATCGCATCCCGAGATTTCCAATTCGTCACAAATGCCGTCGCCGTCTAGGTCATTCAGGCAGAGGCCCTGACAATCGTAATTCGTCTCCGGGAATTCACAATCCCCAACATCAGTTGCATCTGGGTTGAAGTTGCAGGCATCGACATCTGCGCATCCCGCGATTTCCAATTCGTCACACACGCCGTCGCCGTCGGTGTCGTTCATGCAGGCACCATCGCAGTCGTAATACGTCTCGGCGTATTCGCATGAGTCGTCGTTGTCCGTGGCTTCCGTTTGGAAGTTGCAGGCAGAGACGTCATCGCATCCGGCAATTTCCAACTCGTCGCATACACCGTCG
>NZGD01000229.1 GCA_002690925.1 Rhodopirellula sp. | reverse complement strand
TATGGAACGTGGCGTCAAGTTCGAAACTTACTGCGTTCCTCGTATCCGAGGTGCAATGCTTGATGAGCTTCGCACCATGGACTGGGTTCCACGTCTCGTACGAAGCAAGGCCAGTAAACTGGCCGTTGCGAAGAAGACACTGGAAACTAAACTTGGGCGGGCTCCTACTGTTTCGGAAATTTCCGAGCAGATGGAAATGCCGGTCAAGGAGGTCGAGAAAATGCAGTCTGATGCCAACGCCGTTGGCGTCGTTTCACTGAACAAAAAGTGGTACGAAACAGACAGCTACAAAGATGTTCGAGAGATCGACATTCTTGAAGACAAAAAGGGAGAAGATCCCACGCGTCGAGTGCAGAAGAACGATTTAATGAGGTTGGTCACAAAAGGGCTCAATCGAAATGAGCGTTTGATCATTATCCTCTATTACTACGAAGAACTTACGATGAAAGAGATCGGGGCAACCTTGGATCTTTCCGAATCCCGCGTGAGTCAGATGCACACTTCGATTGTCAATCGGCTACAGCAGCAGTTGGGTTATCGACGAATTGAGTTCGGTTCCTGATCATTTTTATCGTTGCTGAATTTGGCACTTTAGCGTTCTGTCTATTTGGCAGAACGCTTTTTTTATATCCGTTCGTTTCATTTCGGTGCTTTCACATTGCCATGCATGTTTTCAGCAACCATGCTGTGATGACTTGCGTTGAGTCATGCCGGACATTGAATGTCTTGCACGTGATACGGCGCAATGTGGGCTGTTGTGAAACATTCTTTGTCATAGGGAGCATGAAGTGAGGATTGCGCACGTTATCACCCGAATGATTATTGGCGGTGCGCAGGAAAATACGCTTCTGAATTGTCTTGATTTGATTCGAGAACATAAAGATGACGTGCTGTTACTTACTGGCCCGGCTTTGGGGCCTGAAGGTGATCTTCTAAGTCAGGGCAGGGCAGGGGAGTTGCCTGTGAAAGTGCTGCCCAGCTTACGTCGTGACATTCATCCCAAGTGGGATTGGTTAGCAAACCGCGAAATCAATAGGGCACTGAAGGATTTCAATCCTGATGTCGTGCATACTCACAGTGCCAAAGGGGGGCTGCTGGGACGCCGAGCTGCGTGGAAATTGAATGTGCCAGCGGTGATTCACACGATTCACGGTGCGCCATTTCACCCTTATCAATCATCCTTGGCAAGAGAATTTTTTCGAAGATGTGAGCGGTGGGCTTCTGCTAGATGCCACCACTTGATTTCGGTTGCCGATGCGATGACAGACCTCATGGTTGAGGCTGGCGTTGCTCCTCGAGAAAAATTTACGACGATCTACAGTGGGATGAATGTTGAACCTTTCGTGCAGGCCAAAGAGCATCGTTTCGCTGTACGCAGTAAGTACGGCTTCAAAGATGATCATGTGGTGATTGGAAAAATCGCTCGTTTGTTTCATCTCAAAGGGCACGAGGATTTGATCAAGGCTGCAGTACCGGTGGTGAAGAGCCAACCCAATGTTCGGTTTTTGCTCGTCGGGGATGGAATTCTGAGGGAGTCACTTACACGACAGCTTGAGGAACTCGGCCTATCAAAGCATTTTGTCTTCGCGGGGCTCGTGCCACCGAGTGAAGTGCCCGTATTGCTTGGTGGGATGGATGCACTGGTTCACGCATCTTATCGGGAGGGGTTAGCCAGGGCGTTACCGCAGGCTTTGATTGCTGGTTTGCCTGTCATCAGCTACGACGTGGATGGGGCTCGAGAAGTGACGATCACTGGAAAGACAGGGATTCTTGTGCCAGCTCAGGATTTTCAGGCGCTCTCGCTTGCTCTTGGGAAATTGGCGTCGGACAAAGAGCTACGCCAAAAATTGGGAGCTGAAGGCAAGCGGAGGTTTACTGAGCAATTCGATCATCGAACGATGACTGCCAAAGTCCGAGAGGTGTATTTGGAGCAGATAGCCAAGAATTGACGCTGTACAAATCCGTGGCATCACTCCAATTTGCAGTGTTTCAGCATCCTGTTGCGTTGATTTGACGTAATGTTCGTCGATCAGGGAAGGGAGTGCAGGGCAGGCCTGCGTCTATATCTGGTTTACGTTTCGGGATTGTTGGGCCGGGGTGGCCTTTCAGGTTTCCGATTTTTACAAGTATCATAGAGTCACGTGGGGCAGATCGAGCCAGTCTGCGGTGTCAGGCCGGCTTTCCCCGTTTTGTTCCCTGGAATCCGAAAGACAACATGACCAAGAGTCGCGATTTTATTGGCCCCTACCGACTTGCTCGCCTGATTAGAGTGGGAAGCACGGCCGAGGTTTGGGAGGCGATCGAAGAGCATGAGCAGGGACGTGTTGCCCTGAAAATGCTCAAACAGTCGCTGGCGACCAACAAAGCCGAGATTACGCTGCTGAAACACGAGTACAACGTTGCTAAAGATCTCAAGAGCCCTCGCATTATCAATGTGATGGAATACCGTGAGGATGCAGGACGCCCCTGTCTGGTGATGGAGTTGTTCAGCGAAATGAACATGAAGCAGGCACTACGTCGTGGTCCTGAGTCGCTGGCTTTCATGCTCGACAAGATTGTTGAGCAGTCTGCTGAGGGTTTGTACTACATGCACACGAAGAATTGGATTCACCTCGATGTGAAGCCAGATAATTTCCTCGTTGGTCGCGATGGCACCGTTAAGTTGATTGACTTCACGATTGCTGAAAAGAAAAAAGGTGGGTTTGGTCAACTGTTCAAAAGTAAGGTTGCGAAAGGAACCCGTAGCTACATGGCTCCGGAGCAGATTCGTAAGAAAAAGTGCGATGAACGCACTGATGTCTATGCCTTCGGGTGCGTACTGTATGAGCTATGTACAGGTAAGCCACCGTATACCGGTGATACCCCGAATGATTTACTGGTGAAGCATCTCAATGCGTCAATTCCAAGCCCGATTGTTCACAATGACAATGTGACTCGTGAGTTCGCTGATTTAGTAAAAAGTATGATGGCGAAGAAGCCAGATGGACGGCCGGCGTCGATGTGGGAGTTTCTCAAGGTTTTCAGGGGTACGCAGATCTTCAGAAAGCGGCCACGAAAACCCGAAGTCACGGTGTTCGATTCGATGCCGGGTCTGAAAGGTGCAGATGATATGCTTCGCAAAGGTAAACCAGACCCGGGGCTTGATGTAGAGTGATCGACAGTGAGTTTACTGTGCGACACCGGTGATTGGATTTGAAAAATAAAATACGCAACAGCCTGAAAGTGATGAGCAGAATATGAGTGCCGGCCCAGGATTGGAATTTGAAAACGATATTGCAGATCTCGAGAATCGGATTGCCTTGCTCGAGCGGGAAACCGATCGCAGTGGAGATATCGAAAATGAGATTCGAACTCTCAGGCTGGAATTGGTTAAGCAGTTGAGAGAAACGTATAGCTCGCTTGATGCTTGGCAGACCGTGCAGGTCGCACGCCACAAGAATCGGCCGTATACCCGGGATTATTTAAATCTTGCTTTCGATGATTTTGTCGAACTGCACGGTGATAAACACTTTGGTGACGATCGTGCGATGTTGGCTGGTTTTGCTAAACTCGATCGCTTTAAAGTGCTGGTGCTGGGGCATCAGAAAGGCCGTACTTACAAAGAGCGGGCAGCATGCCATTTTGGTTGTGCGCATCCAGAAGGCTACCGAAAGGCAATGAGCAAGATGCGTCTTGCAGAAAAGTATCAGTTGCCTCTTATCTGTTTCATCGATACGCCTGGTGCTTACCCAGGAATCGGTGCTGAGGAACGTGGGCAAGCCCAAGTGATTGCCGAAAGCATGTTCAAGATGAGCCGTTTGAAGACTCCTGTGATCTGTATCGTGATCGGGGAAGGAGGCTCGGGAGGGGCCTTGGGAATTGGTGTGGGTGATCGGGTCGCGATGCTGCAGCATGCGTACTACAGCGTGATCAGTCCCGAAGGATGCGCTGGCATTCTGTGGAAAAGCCATGAGCATGCACCCAAGGCTGCCGCCGCACTGAGATTCACGAGCGATGATCTGTCGCGTCTCGGCGTGGTTGATGATGTGCTGCAAGAACCTTTGGGCGGTGCTCATCGTGACCACCATCAAATGGCCTCGCGATTGAAGTCGTATCTTTCCAGAACGCTTGGGGAGCTGGAAACTAAAAGCGCAGATGAGTTGGTCGATGAGCGTTACGAGAAGTTTCGACGTATTGGTGTGTTTCTTGAAGAAACACAGGCGGGCACGTGATTGGGAAGCGTCTCTATGACTTGGCTGGAGCGCCACAGCAGCTAGATGCTTTCGCTCAGTCTCTCAAGGCGATCCCCAAAGCAGGCGACACCGCCCAGCTTGCGTCCTGGCGTAAATGCCTCGGTCGCAACGCATTCCTGTTTTGGAGTTTCCATAGGGTTGGATGTGGTGCAGGAGATGGTGGTGGCGAGTACGCGGCGCACACTTGGGCTTTCCTGCCGGAATTCAAAAGCCTGCTAACCAACACAGAGGGGCATGTGCTTGATTCGCTCGGAGCCTGCGGGGGCAGTGATCCTAAACAAAGCAAATCGGCACAAGAGAGGTACAGGTGCGTATCAAGGGTCATGAAGAAGGCCCAAAGCACTGTTCGCAAACAGTGCAACAGCATTCGAGAAAAGCTGCATCTTGACACGATGGATCAGCTTTTCAGGTTCGCCACGCTTCTTCATCGCGGCAAACGAACAAATTGATGTTCTGGTTTTTTATTCCGTTACTCAAGAGGAGTGTTACCGATGGAAATACTAGCATTGTTGTTTGGCTTGATTGGCGTGGCTGGATGGATCTGGACATGCAAGTACGGATGGGACGAGGGCATCGGGTGGTTCTTGCTCATGTTTCTTTGCCAGATCGGCGTCCCTATCTGGTACATCTTGAAGCTCGCGGGCGACAGGCGGGAATTTGAGTACCTCAAGTATCCGGCACTGATGTATTTTGGCGGATCAGTTGGTTACACCGTTTGCGAGCTATTGGCTTGAAAGGCTGTTAAATGATCCGATTGTTAACTTTAAGCCTCGTATTAGGTTTGGTTGGTTGCACACCGTCCATAAAACACACTTCGGCTGATCTTAATCCCAAGACCAAGCCAGTGAAAATTAAAGATGTCACTGAAATCTTTGGCAACTATTCCATGATCGGAAGAAACCCAACTGATTCAGATATGGGCGACTACAGTGGAAAAGTAGTCATCAAAAAAGGATTGAGCGACAGCTCTGTTGTTGTCGAACAGTCTATTGGTTTGTCTGAAAAATGTATCGGAGCAGGACAACTCAACCCGAAAGACGGCCAGCTGTACGTTCGCTTTTTTACTCATATGGTGGAAGGTACTTGGACGTTGCTGGAAGACGGTACGCTAAAGGGAACTTTTAATCTCAACGGTCGTCTCGGGAGCCAGTATGATGGTATTGAAGTTTGGTCACCAATTTCTTTGTGAACCCTCACGCTTGAATTAACTAACGACAGCGAGGCCTTTTTTTGGGTCTCGCTTTTTTTATGTGATTAGCAGCAAGTGCTGGCATTCGCAGATCTACGTTTTCAACAGCACAATCAAATCAGTTGCTTGAATGGTTAAGACTGCTGTGCAAGTAGGATTGCGGGGCTTTGCAAAACCATTTGCCAATCAGCCTGTAGCTCATTGGCGATCGCCTTTTCCAGCTAGGCGAGATCGTTGTTTGTTCTTCACTGATTCGAGTCGATATTCATTGCTGCCACATTGACTTGTGGTTCATCCTGTGCGGTTCAACGTTGGCTCAATAGCGACCGCAGAAAGACTCCCTGAACACAGGCTATTGCTTCCGCTTCATGGTGCCATCAAAGCATGTGTTCTGAAAGCGGCATACAGATGCAATGCTGTTTTACGGGTGTTTTTAGCGTATACCGAACGTCCGATAATGACCCTTATGTTGTATTTGGCGTATCGGAACTCCCGTGCTACGGCAGTTTTCGTTGCTGCGTTCTTTTTCATTGCCCTGATGCTAGTTGGTGCATGGGCTGTGGAAAAGCCATGCTGTATCAAGGCTATGCCAATGAAGTGTTTTTGCATCATTGGATTGTGTGATCTGCTTTGCAGAGTGCATGTTGCAGGGTCCGTGTTCAGGCTTGTTTTTATTGTTGTCTGCCTGTGCAGCTGCGGGCGGTAGTTCCGAAGGTGGTGTGGCTTACTGGGGTCACGGCATGGCTGTTGGAAATTGGTTTAGTTGTTTTTCCAGTTGGTTGGGGTGAGATTCCCTGAGACGCCTTGCCGATGAATCTAGATTTGCAGATCCCGAGCACCTTGTGCCATCCATTCTGTGGCTCTTGTGGATTCGCCCTCGGTTTCGTCGAATTTTTTGTTAAATCGATCCAGATATGGCTGAACCACTTCGTGCAATTCCTCGGGTATTACCGAATCACTGCGGTCGAGCAAGTTAGCGATATAGTTTCCGCTTTGGCTTTGGACGACAGCTTCGCGGACTCGTTCGCCTGATAAAGTCACGGCGAAAAGCGTTATCAAGGTACAGTACAAAGCACCTTTCGCCAGACCGAATAACGCACCGATCTGACGGTCAAATTCTTTCAATTTCATGCGGTCGATACTGCCGCGAACCATCCGAAATGCTACCCATATAAGCAAGGATGTACCGATGTACAAAATTAACATGGCCAAGAAGCGATCCCACGGTGGATCTGCTTGAATGGACTCACTGATTGGTTCACGGTATTTGTAAGCAACGATATAGCTAATCACGATCGAAGCGATGGATGCAAGTTGCCAGGCAAAACCCTTGATCGCACCGAGTAAGGTGGCTCCGACGAGGACGACGAGCATGATGATGTCATAGGTCTCCATTAATCGCATCCGTGCAAGAAAGGAGCGGGAATTTAGGGAAGGGTGTTTTAAATGCAAGCAATAGCGTCATACCCAACGACATTCGGACTATAGCGAGAGTGGGGAATCAGTCGTAGATCAATCACGGGACTTTGGTGGCAATTCGGCTTGGCGTGAAGCGATCACTTTTTATATGACTAAAGGCAGTTGCATTGCATTCGGTGCAAAGCTCCTGTTTCGATTTTCCTAGGTACCGCTTCTCTCGAACTTACCTTGGCTGACTTTAAATCCCATATTACCGGAAGCACCCTGGTCGGTATCGGTTACGGATACTGGGGTGTCGCTACGCAGTCGATGTCCATCGAGAATGGCATGCTTGCGGGTGGTTTGTGTGCTGTCAGTGGGATGTTACCCGATTTGGACAGTGATTCTGGCGTTCCGCTACGAGAGACAAGCATGTTTGTCGCAGCGATTGTGCCTATCTTGATGATCGAGCGTTTCAAGGATCTTGGTTTTTCGCATGAAGCGATGGCATTGGCAGCGATGCTTCTTTATTTAGGAATCAGGTTTGTCGCCATCGATTTTTTCAAACGTTACACAGTGCACCGTGGAATGTGGCATAGCATTCCTGCTGCGGCATCCGCTGGTCTGTTGGCGTATTTACTGATGCCATCTCAAAGTGAGGCCGTTCGCATCTACAAGAGCCTTGCTGTGGTGCTTGGCTTTACTGTGCATCTGAGCATGGATGAGATCTGGAGCATTGACATGAGTCATGGATTCAGGTTGAAGAAGTCTTTTGGCACGGCATTGAAATTTTTTAGCAAGAGCAAGCTTGGCAACGTTTCTGTGTATGGCAAGCTAATCATCTTGCTGTGGCTTGCTTGGGGTGATCGTGGAGTCGTGGATCGCATTCGGAATCGCGCGCGTCAGGAGCGGACATACATTGCTCAGCCAATACAAGGGATTGATTTTGAGAAGTGGATACCTTGGCGTTAAGCTTCGTGCTGTAACAGCTGGAAATTGTTAGTGCGAGTTTGCTTTGTAGTTCATGGTTCTCGATCGATGACGATGGTCACAGGTCCGTCGTTGGTCAGATCAACCTTCATATCTGCACCAAAACTGCCCTGCTCTACCCTGATCCCTTTCAAGCGGATCGCATCGGCATAATATTCGTAAAGTTGTTCTGCTAGTTCAGGAGCTGCTGCGTTTGTGAATGCCGGGCGTCGCCCTTTCTGGCAGTCTGCCAATAAAGTGAACTGGCTAACGACGAGCGCTGATCCATCTGTCTCCAGGAGAGAGTGGTTCATCTTTCCATTGGAGTCTTCAAGAATTCTCAATTCAGCCGTCTTGTTTGCAAGCCAATCAGCCTCGGCAGTCGTGTCTCCGTTCGCAATCCCTACCAGAACCAGCAGTCCATGGCTGATTTGACCAATTGTTTGTTGGTCGACGGTGACACTGGCAGAGGTGACTCGTTGTATTACAACTCGCATTTTACAGCTGGGCGTTTGGGACTACGGAAAAAATGAGCGGCTTGTCTGCATTGATGAGTTTTGGCAAGTGCAGTTTCACTTGTTAGACTTGATCTGGCGAGGTGTCTTGCGGTGTGGCTTTAAAAATCATGTGGGGATCCGCCAGCAAGCCCTGTCAACTTCAATCGCCTCTGCTTCGGTAATGATCATGTCTTTTCTATTTACCTGTCCACATTGCCATACTTCGACGCAGGTGGATGATTGTTACAGCGGTCACGAGGGTGCATGTGTGACCTGTGGCAAGGCGATTCAGATACCAGATTTCGAATCCTCGGGGGAAAAGAGAGCTGAGCGGAGTCGAAAGTACTCTTCGTCGATGTTTCTCGGAATCGGGTTTTTCCTAGTGATCTTGACTTGCCTCGGGTTCCTATTGATTCGGACCGGTGGTGATACGATACAGCGCATGGCAACAAATCGGGTTCGCTCAGAGTCAGCATCGAACCTGCGGAAAATTGCGGCTGCTCTCAATGCGTATGCACGTGATCATGGGACTTATCCGCCACCAGTGGTGAAAGTGGGAACCAATACCCACTCTTGGCGAATTTTGATTTTGCCCTACCTGAATGAGAATGCCTTACATGACCGATACGACTTTGATCAATCTTGGGACTCGGAGGCGAACATGATTGTCGCTGGTAGTATTCCCGCCGTGTTCCGGAATTCGAAGCAGGATCCGGGATTTTTCGGAGCGTTGACTTCTCAGTCAGACTACTACCTCATTACAGGTCCGGGCACATTATTTCCTAGTACAGGGCCATTGTCTCCTGACCAAATACGCGATGATGCGGGGCAAACATTGCTGTTGGTCGAGGCTCGTCGTCCTGGTCAAGAAATGAGTTTTTGGACATTTCCTGGAGACATCAAGATGAACACGCTGCGGTCAAGCGGTTACGGAGAACTTGGCGGTGTTCTTGCAGAGGGGTTCGCTTTTGCGACCGTCGACGAGAAAGTTCGGTTCATGACAGATTCTAGTGACCCACTCGTGATCGGGGCGGTGATAAGCGCAAATGGTGGGGAGCGTTTGCCCAGTGATGTTTTTGATTGATCCCCAGTCGTCCCATGAATGTGCTAGATCTGGCAGCCTCTGAGGACGGGATGACTGTGGCGGTATCTTCTGATTGAATCAGCTTCGGGACCGCACTGCAGATTGATGTAGCACAGTTGATGTGCACAGGCGATACGGTTTCGCAGCTAGTACTGGCGTGGTCGAACGGTCCCTTGTACTCGGCTTGGTAGCCCTTGGATGCGTAAGAATCCTTCGGCATCGTCTTGATTATATGAGCCACCACCTTCCATGGTCGCAATCTCTGCATCGTAAAGGCTATTCGGGCTAGTTCTGGAGTCAACGCTGATGTTGCCTTTGTAGAGTTTCAGGGTGACTTCCCCGCTGACAGGTTTTTGGGCTTCGTTTATGAAAGAGAGCAAAGCATCCATTTTGGGGGTGTACCAGAAACCGTAGTAAACCATCTCGGCAACTTCTGGAGCGAGTCTGTCTCTCAGATGCATAAGATCACGATCCATGGCGAGTTGTTCGACATACATCAGTGCGTCGTAAAGCACGGTCATCCCTGGTGACTCATAAACACCTCGGCTCTTCATACCTACGAAACGATTTTCGACCATATCAATTCGGCCAATACCATTGCGACCAGCAATCTGGTTCAGTTGCTCGACCATTTCCAAGGCTGTTACCTGTTGGCCATTCAACGTGGTGGGGATTCCTGAGGCGAATCCGATTGTCACTTTTTCGGCAACATCGGGTGCTTCCTGCGGGCTCACGCCCATACCGAAATCGACCATTTCCACTCCATTGACGTCCAATTCTTCGAGTTGTCCAGCTTCGTAGCTGATGTGCAGTACGTTTTCATCGCTGCTGTAGGGTTTCGCGGTCGAAGCTTTGACGGGGATATTTTTGCTCTCGCAATAAGCAATTAACTCAGTGCGACCAGGGAACGCATCGCGGAATTCCTTGATTCGCCATGGGGCAATCATCTCCACATTGGGATCCAATGCTTCGGCCGCGAGTTGGAATCGGCATTGGTCATTTCCCTTGCCCGTTGCTCCGTGAGCATAGGCAGTGGCACCTACTTCTCGCGCTACTTGAAGGCATATTTTGCTGATCAGCGGACGAGCGATCGATGTGCCCAAGAGGTAAATTTGCTCATACTTCGCTTGCCACGCGAGCACGGGGAAGGCGAAATCACGGCACATTTCCTCGCGGGCGTCGATCAAACGCGATGAAACAGCCCCTCCATTACGAGCCTTTTGCATGATTTCTTCACGATCTTCGCACGGCTGTCCCAGATCTACGTAAACTGCATGGACGTCGTAGCCCTGATCTTGGAGCCAACCGAGAATTACCGACGTATCAAGGCCACCGGAGTAAGCAAGCACACAACTTTTCATTACGATATCATCCGCGATTTAATGATGGACTAACCTAGTCTGCATTCCTAATTTGAAATCTGATTCCTCTTTACTGCAACCCGCCCAATGAATCAGCTCTCCCCTGCCCTGCTGGAACTCGTCGCTAGAGCCATGAATGACGATGAATCCCGCAAAGAATTAATAAAACACGTCGAAATATTGAAAAGCTCAGATTCTGAACCTATTGATGACCAAACCCATCGCATTGATGGGGCCACTGTTGATCTTGGGCGAGCAGCCCGGTGTGGATTTGGTGAGGTGATTTTTGGGGAAGGAAAATCCGCTGAACTGGTCACCCGGATCATCCAGACACAGTTGGACCGGGGGCAGTCGGCATTTATCACCAGAATCGATAGTGGAGTGGCCTTTCAAGTCCGGCAATCATTCACCCACACGCAACATAATCCCGTGGCCCGCACTCTGCGGGTCTCAGCCACAGAACTCGGAGCCGCGCAGCCACTGGCGTCGGACCGCTTGGACAACACCTTTCATGCTGCCGTCATTACAGCTGGCAGTACGGATCTTGCTGTCGCCGAGGAAGCCATTGAGACTTTGACTTGGATGGGAATAAGTTTTCAGCGTTTTGACGATATCGGCGTGGCGGGCCCACAGCGTCTCGCCGCGGCTATCCCAGACCTGAAATTGGCCTCTGCGATCGTCGTTGTGGCCGGTATGGAAGGAGCATTGCCAGCAGTCGTGGCAGGACACTTGGCTGTTCCTGTCTTCGCTGTACCGACCAGTGTTGGGTATGGAGCCAGTCTTGGTGGACTGACACCGTTGATGGGAATGCTGAGCACTTGCACTGCAAATGTGGCAGCGGTCAACATTGATGCTGGTTTCAAAGGCGGTTACATGGCTGGAATCGTGATTCATCAACTGGTGAAAAATTCGCAACGGGTTGCACCTTAAGAGTTGTTCTTGGAGGAATCGAAATGACGTTTGAGCCTCCGGTGCATATGCCAGCGCGGCAGGCTGCCGCCCACAAAGGCAATTTTGGGCGAGCCTTGCTTTTGGGAGGTTCACGTGGAATGAGTGGCGCCATTGCACTCTCTGCGATCGCTTCGTTGCGAGCTGGAGCCGGGCTTGTGACCGCCGTGATTCCAGACCGCTGCCTTGAGACCGTGGCGCTCTTTCATCCCTGTATTATGACCAGACCATTGTCAGATGATCCCGAGGGAAGGTTTGCTTTAGAAGCGGCAGTAGCTTTGGACTCCATTCTGCCAAACGCTTCGGCGATTGGTTGTGGGCCTGGCATGACAACGTGTCCGGGCTCTATTCGAATCGTCGAACGATTACTGCACTGGCAATGCCCCTGCGTTCTTGATGCTGATGCGATCAATGTGTTATCGCTATTGGAAGACAGGTTTTGGAAACAACAAGTAGCGGCCCGAGCTAAGTCTGCTCCAATTATACTCACGCCACATCCAGGTGAGTTGGCCCTGTTAACAGGGGTTGCTCCAAATGATCGCAAGGCTCAGATATCGACTGCCAGCAAGTTGTGTGATGATTGTGGTTTATTCATCGTGGTCAAAGGAGCGCCAACGGTTGTGGTCGGCCCTTCGGGGGCGTCTTGGCAGAATTCAACAGGTAATCCCGGTATGGCGACAGCGGGAAGTGGTGATGTGTTGACGGGAGTGATTACGTCATTTCTTTCGCAAGGTCTGGCGGCATGGGATGCCGCGAGACTTGCGGTCTGGGTGCATGGTCTTGCAGGAGATTTTGCCGCACAGGAGCACGGGCAAGCTGGAATGACTGCGGTTGAAATCTGCGGCGGTTTGCCGCAAGCAGTCAAATTAGTAACGAACTGAATTCGCCCCGCTTCGCGGGTTCCGTTCTGATCCATCAGCAGCTTCCGGGTATTACTGGGGATATCTTCCCACCTGCGGGTGTGAATTCGTCTAGCTCAATCCGTGGCTGAAGGATCAGTAGCACGCGGATGCTGGTAAGCTTATTTGCGGCAGCCCTACGAAGTTTCGTCGATCTAGTGCATACTTTATAAATACAGTCCCCTGCCCTGCTCTGCTTTGATCATCGTGACAGCCATCTTTTCTATTCAAAATGTTTGGCCTCATGACTCTGAGGGGGAAGTACAGCTAGCGGGTCTAGACGCACAAGGTGATGGTCAGATTGAAAGTTCGGATGTTGATTTGAGCAGCATTCAGGGTGGCGTGATAACGATTGGAAATTTTGATGGCGTGCATCGCGGTCACGCGGCACTTCTCGAGCGAGTCAGGGAACTCGCGGATCAGTTAGGTGGGCCAGCGGTAGCTATGGTGCTCGATCCTCACCCAGCAATCATTCTTCGTCCCGAGCTTGCACCGAAGCGACTGACGGAAATCGAGACACGAGCCGAATTAATGGATCAGCTGGGGATTGATGCGTTGGTCGTTTGCAAAACAAGTCGTCAATTTTTGAACCTGACCGCGAAGCAATTTTTTTCCACCCTCGTGCAAAAGCGGCTACAAGCCAAAGCGATGATCGAAGGACCAAACTTCTTTTTTGGCAGAGACCGCGGAGGTAATATCGAGGTTCTGGATGAGTTGTGTGATCAAGCAGGTATCCAACTGCAAATTGTTGAGCCGATGCACTCTGGCTCTCAAATGATCAGTAGTACTCGAATTCGAAGGTTGCTTGTTGAGGGAGCTGTCGGCGAGGCAGGCAAATTGTTGGGGCATCCTCACAGGATCAGTGGGAAGGTGACGAGTGGTGACAAGCGGGGCCGGAAAATTGGTTTTCCTACTGCGAATCTTTCGGAAATCGATTTAGTACTACCGGGGCCTGGGGTCTATGCGGGATATCTTGATACCGGCGAAGAAAGACATATGGCTGCAGTACATATTGGACCTAATCCGACTTTTGAATCAAATGGCGATTCGAAAGTTGAAGTTCACGCTCTGGATTATGATGGCGATCTATACGATCAGAATGTGCAGGTCGACTTCCTGCATCATGTTCGGGATGTCATTAAATTCGATTCACCCGAAGCACTGGTAGTGCAACTACATCAAGACATCGCAGAGATTCGCACTTTGTTATCATAGTTGTCTGCGTTTCATCAGTTTTAAGGATCAAAATGGGCGTTAATTGGAAAGCATTCAAAGATCAGATCAGTTACTACAACAGCTTTGTTCTGGTCAGTCATATTCGACCTGATTGTGATGCTTTGGGCAGCGAATTGGGAATGGCGGAGGTGCTGCGGACTATCGGAAAAACGGTACGCATCATTAATGCACATAGGACACCTGAAGCACTGCAATTTCTGGATCCTGCTGGCAATATCGAGGTGTTGGGTGACGATGTTGAGCCGGAAGATATCGCTGCCGACTGTATCATGGTTTTAGACACCAGTGCGTGGGCACAGTTGGGTGATATGGGCGATGTCATAAGGTCGTCCCGCGCAGACAAGATTGTGATTGATCACCATGTTGGCGAGGATGATTTGCAGGCCACGATGTATAAGGACTACCAAGCAGAGGCCACTGGGCACTTGGTCGTGCAGGCCGCAGATGCCCTCGGTGTCGCATTAACGCGTTCCATGTCGGTTCCATTGTTTACCGCTATCGCAACTGACACCGGTTGGTTTCGCTTTGGCAGCGTTACGGCCGAGACTTATCGCACGATTGCACGTCTGATTGACGCTGGCGTGGTTCCCTGTGAGGTGTATGGTGACTTGTATGAGCGTGATTCTCTTGGCCGTGTACGTCTGAGAGGTCTAGTGTTGTCTCGAACCAAGGCTGAAATTGATGGCACGCTAATGCATACCTATGTCGAGAAAGAAGATTTTGAGGCGATGAGTGCCGCACCGAACGATACTGAGGATGCCATCAATCTGACGCTCGCGGTCAAAGGGGCCCAGGCTGCGGTGATTTTCGTGGGGCAGGTGCGAGGAGGTTTCAAGCTTAGTTTTCGCAGCCAGGGCGAAATGGACTGTAACGAAGTTGCTCAGCAATTTGGCGGTGGAGGACACAAAGCCGCCGCGGGAGCTTTCGTTGAGGGCACGCTTGACGAGGTTCAAGGTCGAGTGCTGCCAGTTGTTCGGGAAGCAATGCGGGTCGCGCTTGGTCAGTGCTGAAAGGCAGGTCGTGACCTGCAATCTCCAATTTCTTGGGCCAATTTACCGGAACATGCATGCCCGTGTTCAGGCGAGACTTCCGGGATTACTAGTCGAGAATCACTGATTGAGCAGGAAACCCGTCAGAGACCAACCATCTTCAGTCGTCTCCGAAAAGCCGCCACCGCTAGGAAGATACTTTTCGATGACGCTCAGAGGTGGCAGGTCGGCAGCGTCGATAGCCTCTTCAGTGTTAGCCTCTTGGTCTTCAAGAAACCGTCGATAGAAAGAGGATAGGACAGAGTCGCTGTCCTTGAGTTTTCCCGCACGGAGAAGGTTGTACTTCGCTCGGAGTGATAGCTTGGTGCGAACAACTCGATCGAGTGCTGGTGACTTACAGCCAAGTTCTTCAAGCGAGGTCACGATCGCCTTGATTTCTGGTTCGTCGCTTAGACCAACTTTCGCTCCTGAGCGAATTCGTGTCGCTGTTGACACCAACAGATCAGGGTCATTGGAGAACATTAGGTAAGGAGCTTCTGAATTTGCTCCCTTATCGATCATCGCGATCGCCCAGTGATCCAGCAACGGCGGGCTTTCCTCGATTTCCTCGTCCCCAAGACCAATATCCAAGTCTCCGAATAAATCCTCATCAAGCTCATCGTCACCGCCACCACGCTGGACACGCCAGATATCAACGCCTGGAACTGCGTCCATGATGCTCGCATCCGGTTCAACTTCCATCGCTTTACTGATTGCTTTGCCAATGGCTTCCGCGTCCGAGATCCGAATTGCGATCAACATTCGTTCAGAATCAAGCTCGGAAGGAAGTGTATTGTCGGTGACCAATATCAACTGATCATCAAGATTTGGCAGAACATTCTTGGCGATATCGATCTGAGGGCCATCTTCATCATCTCGAATGCCTTCGATGATGTCTTTGAAAATGTCGTCACCAAAGGCTTCATTGAGTAGTGTTTCGGAGGCCCAAAATATCTCTTCAAATCGCAGATTGATGCGGCTGAAACTGGCAGCGTCGGAGTGCACCCAAGCTGGAATGGGAGCAAGGGGCGCATTTTCAAACTGCAGCATTTTCGCTGCCAGTTTGTACTTGCTGGGTTTGTCGGTCACCGCTGGAGCCAAAATTGATCCCCGGTGGAGAAATTGGTATTTTTCACCCGCGAGGGCAACAATGCCGCCAGCCGCTTTGATGGCGTCGAAGCCCTGGTTTTCAAGGAGCTTGACGATGTCAACTTGATTGCCGCGATCCACCTCTAATGACTCCCGAAGAATTTTTGCCATTTGAAATGGTCTTGCGAACCATTCAATTGCAATGGTTCCACCACCGGTCTTCACGGGTTCCAAGATAGCCTTACTCGACTTCTTCAGAACGTTTTGAAACTCTTCAAGTTTGACGATTGGCTGGCCGTCAGTATCGCCAGCAATCGTGTCAAGAATATCTGTCACGACGAGGTCACGGTCAGCAGCAACAAGACGTGTTTCATCAAGCGAAATTACGATCTGCTCGACCTTGAGTTGGCCGGGTTTGGGTTTGGTGTTGTAGATCCGAATTACTTGGTC
Organism: Rhodopirellula sp.; assembly: GCA_002690925.1. Lineage (GTDB taxonomy): Bacteria > Planctomycetota > Planctomycetia > Pirellulales > Pirellulaceae > Rubripirellula. The sequence continues at coordinate 13,850 of NZGD01000229.1, read as the reverse complement.
TTGATGCTCAATGTCTTTACGAGTCCAACCAGCGACTTTCAGATCTTTGTCAATTTTTCCGATCGCTGTTTTTGCTTGTTCCGCTTTGCCGCGAACATCAGCGATCACGCAGAGTGCAAAGGGACGTCGCTTGTCATTCGGAAAGGGTAGCCAGCTAACCACAAGTTCGCCAGAAGCCATTTTGTAGAGGTCTTCGGGGCGGACGCCGACCTTGTTATCAAAGGCCTCAAGGTAATTCTTGGCTCGTTGGCGTTGTGCTTCGAGAAAGGGCTGCATCGCTTCATCTTCAGCCAGCTTTCCAATAGAAGTCTTTTCCCAAGCTTCGCAGAATCTTGGCAAGTTCGGGATTCGAACCATGCCGGCAACGGAATCTGGTAGCAATTCAACCGCTGGCTTGTAAATCTCGGTCGGTGGCGTTTCTTGAGCGCGTGCCTGCGTATTCCCACCCCAAGCACAGAGCAGGAACACCAGTTTGAAAACGAACCGTCTTCGAATAGTTTTGCTGAATGCTTTGATCCGAGGCAATGAACTAACGAGGTTGTACATTCAAAATCCGACAAAATAAGAAAAGACCACGATTCAAAACCGGCGATCGGGCCTCGATTCAGCTTAACTAACCTTGGTTTTAGCCCGAAATACCGCTAACTGGCAATCCATCCAGACGGTGACAACCCCAAACCTAGGAGGCTCTGCAAGCCACCTGAGTGGCTTTGAAGTGATTTAAAGAGCCCTTCGGAGCGAGCGACTCCCACTGGGGGAATCCTCGATGTCTTGGTGAAGATAACCGTCCTCTACACCATATCTTTCGGCAGTTTGGGGGTATTTGATGCCAGTTCCGTGGTGAAAAATGGAAGATTATGACGTTAAAGTGGGCGGTTTTGGCATTTTCGGCGATTTCCGTGGGTTGTTTGCACGCCTCCTACTCACTTCTGCGGTCGGAAATTACATTCTGGCTTCCCGCTCGTCTCTATTCCCCATCATTGAATTTCAGGAGTTTGTCGTGTCACGCGATCTGCCAAATATTCTCGCGTCACGTTACGCCAGTTCAGCCATGGTCGACATTTGGACACCATCCGGCAAGGTTGTGCTGGAGCGTGAGTTCTGGCTGGCTGTCCTGGAGGCCCAGAACGATTTGGGGGTCAATGTCGAACAGAAGGTTCTTGATGATTATCGCGGTGTAATCGAATCAGTTGACCTACCCTCGATTGATGCGCGAGAGCGTGTCACAAAACATGATGTGAAGGCGAGGATTGAGGAGTTCAATGCTCTCGCGGGCCACCAGCACGTTCATAAAGGGATGACATCACGGGATTTGACTGAAAACGTCGAGCAACTGCAAATTCGCTCTGCGCTGACGCTGGCGCGTGACCGTAGTGTTGCAGCGTTGGGGCTAATTGCAGAACGCGCTGCTGAAACAGCAGAATTGGCGATCGCTGGTCGCAGTCATAATGTACCAGCCCAAGTCACGACGATTGGCAAGCGTTTTACCAACATTGCCGAGGAGATTCTGTTGGCAGTTCAGCGGCTTGAGGAACTGCTGGCGCGGATACCTTTGAGAGGGATCAAAGGACCTGTAGGCACTCAGCAGGACATGCTGGACTTATTTCATGGAGATGCGTCAAAACTGGAACAACTTGATCAACGCATCGCAAAAAATCTTGGCTTTCAAAGTTGTTTCGATTCCGTTGGTCAGGTCTATCCCAGATCATTGGATTTCGACGTTGTATCAGCACTGGTGCAATTGTCATCTGGTCCTGCCAACTTCGCTCGTACATTGCGTTTGATGGCTGGAGCTGAACTTGCCACTGAGGGCTTTAAACCGGGACAGGTCGGCTCATCAGCAATGCCTCATAAAATGAATGCTAGATCTGCTGAACGTATCGATGGATTCAGCGTCATTCTGCGCGGATACCTCAGTATGATCGGGGGCCTGATCGGTGACCAGTGGAACGAGGGAGATGTCAGTTGTAGCGTTGTCCGACGGGTTGCGGTCCCAGACGCCTTTCTTGCGATTGATGGTCAGCTGGAGACATTTTTAACTGTGCTGATGGACTTCGGCGCTTATCCAGCAGTCATAGATCGTGAGTTGCGACGGTACTTGCCGTTTCTTGCTACGACGAAAATATTGGTTGCAGCAGTGAAGGCTGGTGTGGGGCGAGAGGCAGCTCATGAAGCTATCAAAGAACATGCGGTTGCAGCTGCATTGGCGATGCGTGAGTCTGGGACGGATGACAATGATCTGATTGAGCGTTTGTCAGCCGATGAGCGTATTCCAATGGATGCAGAGAAACTGCGGGAGGCCATTGGTCACCCCAGTCAGTTCATTGGAAATGCATCGGTACAGATTCAAAATGTGCTTCAGAAAATCAACAATCTGACGGATCGATTTCCAGAAGCGGCTGCCTATCGGCCAGGTGCAATTCTGTAGATCAGTCAATCGATGTTGGCTGCGTGATTTGTCTCAATTCAGGCCGTTGCTGGCTCTGGACTGGTAAACACCATGGAGATAGATAAAGCGTTGAAATGAGGTGTTTGAGGGAGTACCGTTTCGCGAGTGTTTCAGGCTATCGGTGTTCTGGTGGCTCGTGAGTTTCGAATGTTGTTCGACGTTTTTGACTTATCTGTTCAGTGGCTTGGCAAGCATGCTCATAGAGTCGCTGTTGGGCCCTGACAGCGCGTTTCTCAGGCTGGCTTCGAATATACGAGCCATCAGCTTGCATTTCCCATGAATTACAGTTGTCCTCAAAGTAAGTACGAAGTGAATTCATCACTTTTTCGCGGCAGGAAGTGTCATCGACGGGCACCATGATTTCAACTCTTCGATCAAGATTTCGTGGCATCCAGTCGGCACTGCTGATAAACAGCTCGGAATCTCTACCATGCCGGAAATGAATGATTCTGGCATGCTCAAGAAAGCGGTCCACGATGGAAACTACGCGAATTGTCTCGCTAAGGCCTGGGATGCCAGGGCGGAGGCAGCAGACACCGCGGACATTGAGGTGGATTTTTACACCTGCCTGACTGGCCCTATACAACGCATCAATCAATTCGGTGTCGACGAGAGCGTTAATTTTTGCGAATATTTCTGCCTGTTGTCCCTCGATGCAGCGTTGTGTTTCGGCGTTGATAAGATCAATCAGTCTCTTGCGTAGCGTGGTTGGCGCGCTATCCAAGTGCCTCAGTTTTTGTGGCTGACTGGCTCCTGTAACAGCATTGAAAAAAGCAGAGGCGTCAGAGCCCATTTCTTCATTACAGGTCAGCAACGAAACGTCACCATAAATAGTGGCCGTCACCTCGTTGTAGTTGCCAGTTCCAAAATGCATGTAGCGGACAATGCCCTGTGGTTCACGGCGAACAATGATGCAAATCTTGGCGTGGGTCTTCAGTCCGCGAATCCCATAAATGACTTGAACACCTGCCTGTTCCATTTCGCGCGCCCATTCAATATTCCGGGCTTCGTCGAACCTCGCTTTCAATTCGACAATGACTGAAACATATTTTCCGTTTTTTGCGGCTCGTTTTAAAGCAGACACGATCGGACTGTTGCGGCTAGTGCGGTACAAAACCTGCTTGATAGCCAGAACATCGGGATCGGTTGCCGCCTCCTCGATTAGACGGACAACAGGGTCAAAACTCTCGTACGGGTGCAGAAGCAGGATATCTCCGCGACTGATTGATGAAAACATGTTTTCTGAGGGATCAATCTTCGGAATGCGTTGGGGTGGCCAAGCATCATTACGTAATGAATCAAAACCCTCCAAACCATGGAGCGCGAAGAGATAGGTGAGGTCCAGAGGTCCTGAAACTGGGTAGAGGTCCTGACCGAGGACCTGCATTTTTTCGGATAGAAAGGCAAGCATTGCATCACTTGCATTGTGGCTGTACTCAAGTCGTGTAACACGGGATTGGCGTCGACTTTCTAGTACTTCCTCCATACCGACCATCAGGTCGGAAGCGGCATCTTCCTGTAACTCGATGTCAGCGTTTCGAGTAATTCGAAATGTAATGCACTCAACTATTTCACGACCGGGGAAGAAATCGTTGATGAAGTGTTTGATCAGATCTTCCAACAAAATGTATGAGTGTCCTCTGTCGGAGGGCATCAGCATGACACGTGGTACTGTTCTGCCCAGTGGTATGACGGCGAAGTCCCAGAGGTTTGTGTTTGAGGTATCACCAGATTTTTTATCGGCTTTCAAGCGAATGCAAAGATGAACTCCCAGGCCTTGTAATAAAGGAAAGGGGCGTTCCTCAAAAATCGCCTGCGGAGAAATTACCGCGAGCACGTCGTTTCGGAAACGACGTTCGGCAGTATCTTGGCAGCGATCAGTGCAATTATCTAAGTCGATACGGTGGATGTCATGTTCAGCCAGCAATGGTTCGAGAGACTCAGACAGCGTCTTGTACTGACGATTCGTGAAAACTTCGCAACGGTGTGCTACGGCAAGTAACTGCTCACTTACCGTCAAACCTGAGGCATCCCGTACCATGCTGTTTCGCCGGTACTGCATCTGCAAACTGCCAACTCGTACCATCATGAACTCATCAAGATTTGAGCTGCTGATGGCCAGAAACTTTGCTCTTTCAAGAAGAGGCAGCGATGGATCTGCAGCTTGGTCGAGTACGCGTTCGTTAAATTCAAGCCAGCTCAGTTCCCGATTGATGAATCGATCTGCAGGCAACTGTTCACAATTGTCGGAAGCGGAGTTTTGGCTCGCTGCTTGCTTTGATTTCACCGGACAATCCGTTTAGGGCGAGAGGGTCTCAAAAAAATGTGGTTTGTCAACTATCATCGGTGGGCATGAATGGTCGTGTTGCTGTAGGTGGCAACGTTGGTGCTTCATAAAATGAGCTTGTCTACCCAGAATACTCGACAATGTGTATTTCGGTTAAGCTCCGACAATCGTACAGAATTTGTTTCTGAGAGTTTTCCATGATGTTTTTCAGGTATTTGGTCTTTTTTCTTTTTCTTGTGGGATTTGTGGTGGATCCGGTTTCCCGCTCGATGGCTTGGGAAGAAGAGGAGCGACAGGTTCGAGATACCAAGGCAGAATGGCTACCGACAAAAACAGCGGTTGCCAAATTCAAAGTGGATTTCAGGGTCGCGATTAAGGCCCCTGCAAAGACGAAGCAACTGCGTATTTGGGTGCCATTGCCACCCTCGAATGAAAATCAGAGTGTCTGGGATCGTAAGCTCCAGACGTTTCCGCGGCCGCATCAGCCGCAAATCACACGTGAGCCCAACTTTGGTAACGAATTTGCCTACTTTGAAATCAACGAACCCGATGGTCCGTTGGAGATACAGCACACATTCACGGCAGAGATCGCTCAGTTGGATTGGGGTGTTGACTATTCCAAAATTATCAACGCAGACTCGTGGCCGCGGTCGTTTGAGGTTTTCCAAACGCCAGATGTGCGTTCAGAACGTGCGAAGGACTACACAGAAATTGTGAAGCAGATTCAGTCAGTTTCAGATCAAAAGTCGAAGCAGTTCATGAAGGCAATCAAGTGGGTAGATGAGAATTTGACCTATGACTCGTCCAATGCCTCGCTGACGGCAGATCCAGCCCATGGTTTAATCCATCGTCGAGGACACTGCAGCGATTACCATGGGCTTTGCGGTACCTTCGCTCGTGAAATTGGTTATCCGTCTCGAGTACTTTATGGACTTCAGATGTTCGATAAAGGGTCACCCTCGCACTGTAAGCTCGAGGTTTTTATGCCTCCCTATGGCTGGGTCTCGTATGACTTGAGTGAAACGCAGAAACTTGCGTTTAAGGTCGGTAAGGACGACAAACTGTTACCCGAGCAGCGCGAGAAAACAGCTGAATTTGTTCGCCAGAGAACTTTAAATGGGTTTAGGGAAAACACATGGCTGCTGGTCACTCGTGGCGAGAATTACCCACTCACGCCCAACGCATCGAATCCTGTCTCGATTATTCGCACGATCTATGCTGAAGCTGACGGAATTCCGTTAGAGGAGGGAGCCGCGGCCGAGGCGGGCACTTGGCTGACAATGCAGCGTGTGGAGGAGGTTGGTGACAAAAGCCGTCGTTTCACTGAATTGAAGTCTCAGCATTAACAGTACAGGGTTCTTCGGGGTCAGGCGTTTTTTCGTTGAGCAGCGGGTGGTTGAGCAGCGGGTGTTAGTCTGTTTTCCTTCTGCGCGTTCCCAGTATCATCGGGTTGCTTTAGCTCCGCGGATGACTCCTCGGTGGCTGGTGCACTCTCCAATGTTGCCGGTTCGGGTTCCACTTGTGTACCGGTGAGAATTCTCAGCGCCCGAGGGTAGAAGTCTTTTCCGTAACTCATTTCACCACCTTGGTGTCCCACAGCACCGACCATGCCAGCACAGAGCAGAAGTCCGACTTTCCATAGTTTAGTCAATTTTTCGTTGTCTTTTCTTACAGCGACCAAAGCGATTATCGCAAATACACCAGAGCAGATAGTGACCACCACCGCGCTCCAGCGGTGAGCATCGACCTCTTTTCCCCAGTCCATGATGCTCCAACTGCTTCCGTATCCCATCTCTGGTGCCAATGCCCAGCCCATGAGTGTTGCAGCAATGGAGGAAAGAGCTCCCAGCAGCAGGCAAGCCAGTGGGATCTGCTTGCCAAGTGCAGGCCATTTCAACCCGAGTACGACGAAGCCAGCACCCAGCGTAAACAAAGCAATTGGGAAATGAACGGTTGCCGGGTGAAGGAAACCTTGTGCGAACCAGACGCGTTCGGGTACAGAAAGTGCTACGGGAGGAGCGGCTTTAATTGCGACGCTCTCATCAGAAACGGTCACCTCCTCGGGCCAGTTCGCTCCTTCATTGATCCAAACTTGGATCAATGCCAGTTCGGTAACAGAACATGGTCCACCGTGAGATTTTGGCGGCATGAGCATGTCTTCGTCATCAGTTGTCATGTAGTCGACATAGAGCGTGCTCTCTGCTGCATTACCATGCTCGATATAGTCGAGCATGATTTCTCGATCATCTACACGAAAATCATTCTTAGCATCATCGGGACCATGGCATTCAAGGCAGTGCTGTCGAAGGATAGGAGCGATGTCTCGCTTGAATTGCACAAGATGTCCATCCGAATCGAGCGTCGATACAGTGGGCTCAGCTTCGTCATTTTGCGCAGCCCCCAACCATTGTGGAAAAGAGACGAAAATGACACTCGCTGCTAGGATAATGCTAATCAAAGTTGGCTTTCTAGCGAACTTGTGCATGTCAAAAGTGCTTTCGTTGAAGGAGAGTTAGTTGAAGGGGAGTTATTGGGGTGGGAGTGACCGACGCAGACACTTGGGAAACGCTTCAATAGCGAGAATGTACCCTGATGGAGCGTGGGGTGGCTGTATCCGGCTTTATTTGAAAGATGTGAGTTGGGGGGATAAGAAAAACAGTCCGCAAACCTATTGTCGTCTCAGGTGTCTTTGGGTTCCAGTGCTGCCGCTAGTGTCGTGATAAGTTTTGAGGTTTCGGATTGTGAGTTTTTGGCAGGCTCCGGTTGTTTCGGATGTTGAACGATGCATCGGAATAGGTGATTGCCTTTGGCATCATTGTCTTGCCATGATGCCAGAAAACGCTTTTCCCAAGCCCAGCGTCTTGATTTCCAGCCTTACGTCTGCTGATTCAGGTTTTTCCAGGGTCTCCGAAATCTCATCGGCCACAAGTTGAGCGAACATCCTGCGAGCTTCTGCTAATATCGCCGCAGCCTTGGGCTCATCGATTTGCACACCTGCTTCCGTTGCGATTTGAATGACAAGCATACTGGGTGTTGCCTGTGGGTTTGCGGTAGCGCAATGTAGCACGGAGTACAAGGGACGGTTTGGGTCGGCATGTTCAATCCGCTCCAAAGCTCGCCATGCCCGCTCCAGAAGTCCTTCACGCCAATATCTGAGCCAGTCCTTGGAATCGCTTTGTAGTTGATCAAAATCGATTTCGGGGCGTTTGTTTTCAGGTATTTCCCTGAGGCGTTTGCGAGCGGCAGAGCGAATACTTAGGAGCAGAAAATCTCGAAGTCGGTCATGTTCTTGATCGCCAAATCCCGCGCTCACAAGATGAGCAATGATCATCTTCAGACCTTCGTCAGCCTGTTCTGTTGACTTCAACAAAACCGCGAGTTGGCGGCGCATCGGAGCGAGATATCGCAGAACGAATCCCGCGGCACTGTCAGCTTGCGACCACGCCTGAGAGGTTCGCACAAGTGTGACAGTGCTCGTGTTTGGCGGTTTTGGTGGGGGGACATCAGACATGCCGATAGTTTAACCATTCTCACGTTCTGCTTGAATATTCGTTCAGCGATTCATTGGCGGGCATTAAGTCGCAGTGGGAGCGATTTAGATGAATCAACAACGTTTCAATCTTGGCAAAGGAGTTTTGATAAAGAAGTCTGAGCTTGTTGAGAATAAGCAGTTCGAGCTACCAAGGATTCACTTCTTTTTAACAGGCTTGGTTTTCTGTGTATTCTCACGATCTCCAGCTTCAGAATTCGCTGGCAGGTATCTGATCGCAATCGCAGGAGACTCGTCGGGTTGTCCTTCCTTCGACTTGAACCGAATTGGTCGGTTGGCGTTGGAGTCGGGTATGAAAACGAGAGTGACACTTTTGCCATTTGCGTCACGAATGAAGTCGTCAAGTTCGCGGCTTGAAAAACGGACAGCGTCGGGCTTGTTCTTGAGGCGATCCTTGGTGTTGTCAAAAGACAGGCGTCCGAGGTATTTTTGTCCGCTGATGCCATGTCTGCAGGGCGCCGTGTCCCAGTCTAAATACCCCAAGCCAGTTTCCTGCCAGTCAGCATCGAGGTCGTTCATGATCCCGTAAACGGTGAAAGATGTAGGCGTCTGCTGCCCACCCTGAGCCACCGTGAATAGCGTCATTGCACGATCGAGTTGTCTCGTATCCTCCGACAGTTTTGAAAGATCAAAACGAAGATAGATATGCTGGGTCGGAGGGGTCGGGCCGCGTGCTGCCTGAAGCAGTTTGTTACCACCAAAATCAGTTTTGTTGTTTTTTTGGACGTAGGTGTCCGCTCCACTTCCCCGATGAGTTCTTAGCATTTCGAAGCCGAGAAGGTCGGTTTGGGAAAGATCTTCCTGAATCAGAAGTTTGTCGGTGATAGACGCGATCAAATCACTGTCAGGCGTTTGCAGTTGGAATTCGACTTCGTACTCGCCGGGGACCAAATCCGTAGTCAGGAATTGCACCTCGAATTCCTGTGAGCTGCCGCGTCGCGGGATTTGTCTCGGTGAAATCTTCTTTGGGAAAGTAGGACGTTCAACGCGAGCCACATCGCTTTTTCTTAGAAGGGTTGTCAGCTGGACCACAACCTTCGCACTGGAATTGATGACGCGAGGGTCATCGGCAGAGCTGGTGGATTCGTTTGCGATTCGTAGTTTGTAGCGAGCTGCTTGGCCACTGAGTACCTTCCGGCTGCTGGCACCTCCCTTGCTAAGAGTCAATGGTCGCAATGAGGCTACGGTGATTCGTTTTTGAGGCACTGATTTAGGTGTTTGAGTGTCAGCTACGGATCCATTTTCAACACGATTGAAGTTTGTGAATCCATAAATTGCACCACATACACAGACCAGAAAAACCACGGCTAACACTATCCAGATTCCGCTACGAGTTTTGTTCGAATCCCTTTCGTGGTTAATGCTGGATAGCTGGGATTCCGATGTTCCTGTGTTGCCAGCATCCATTACGATTTTGATGGCGTGCTGGTCGCCAGTTTCCTCAGTAATCCCGTTGAGGCGTTGGGCGACTTTACTTGCGGTTGCTGGTCGATCCTTGGGCTCTTTAAGCAACAGCTGATCAATCAGCTCTGAAAGAGCGACAGGTATTTCAGGTTTTAAATCGGTGAGTGAAGGTGGTGTGTAACAAATGATGGCGATCAATTGTCCGGAGATCGATCCTGCAGTGAGTGGCAGTCCTCCGCTGCACATCATGAAGAGAACTGCCCCCAGGCTATAGAGATCAGTGCGGTCATCAAGCGCTTCGTTTCTTGCTTGTTCGGGGGAAAGGAATCCAGGGCTTCCTACGAGAGTTCCGCGTGAGACGAAGGGGTCGAAACTGTTACCAGCGATGGCTAGTCCGAAATCAAGAATCTTCGCGCGACCAGAAGGTTTTTGGATCCATATGTTGGCCGGTTTGACGTCACGATGAATGAGCCCGCATTCGTGTGCCGCAGCCAACCCCGAGGCAACCTCTTTGCCAAGTCGTAGGATTTCCTTGATTTCGAATTTTCGCCCTGAACGAAATGCGTCTTTGAGTGACTCGCCCTCTAGCAGTTCCATCGCCATGAATGGAACACCGCTTTCGACACCAACCTCGTAGATGGTGGCGACATTGTCGTGCTGCACTGCAGCCATGGACCTCGCTTCTTCGATGAAACGTTTTCGGCTGGCCGGTGTAGAAGCCAGTTTGGGCTTCATCAGTTTCAAAGCGACGATGCGCTTCAACCGCATGTCTTCGGCCCGAAAAACTTGGCCCATACCGCCTTTGCCGATCAGAGCTAGCACTCGGTACAGCCCCAAACGCCCAATCTCACCATCCCTTTGGGGTGGTTCCAGGAGATCGTATTTTGGGTTTTGGGCATTCATGGTGGGCTGTAGGGAGCTCTTTGCGGTCAATTCTGGCTAGCGGTGGCCATTGTGTTCGGCTTCTGATATTCCAATTAGCGTTTAGAGGGGGTAACAGACCCAAAAGGGATTGACGGGGCTTGCCAAGCCATCACTATCGCGATCATCTTTGTGTGAGATATTTGTCTATTTCAGCACACTGCCCTGCCCTGTTTGAGTCGTTATACGTGAATCGTACCAACATTCTGGACCTGTCGGACGGACAACATCTGGAACAATCTTTCCAGGCTGCCGATAAACAACTTCGAGTTAATCGTCAGGGTGGTAAATACATTTTACTACGTTTGTCAGATCGAACAGGGGTCATCGCAGGTATGTTGTGGAATGCAGATGAACGAATTTTCGATTCATTTGACCGCGGTGACTATGTTCTTTGCCGTGGTAGGACTCAGGTTCACAATGGCAATTTGCAGGTGATTGTGACCCATATTCAACGCTTGGATCCAGCAGATGTCGATATCTCGGAGTTTGAGCGTTTTGACGCCGACAAGTCTGAGGAGTTGCAGACCCGTCTGGCTGAAATCATGGGGCAAATGAAAAATGTTCACTTACGACGTTTGGGTGGGGCTTATCTGAATGACGATGACTTCATGGCAAAATTGACCGTGGGAGCGGCCGCTGTGTCAAATCATCATGCCTACCCCGGAGGTCTGCTTCAGCACAGCTTGGATCTGATGGAACTAGCGCGTTTGATTGGTCCCAGATATCCACAACTGGATGTCGAACTGCTCATGTTTGGTGCGTTTCTTCACGATCTGGGTAAGATCGAAGAGCTCTCCGCAGGAGGTGAAGTTTCCTACACTGACCGAGGGCAAATGGTTGGCCATATCGTGATCGGTGTACAGATGCTGGGAGATAAGATTTCATCTCTTGAATCGACAGGCGAGACGTTTCCTGGCGAACTGCGACTGCAATTAGAACATTTGATTGTCAGCCATCATGGGCAAATTGAGTTTGGAAGTCCGAAGCTGCCCGTCACACTAGAAGCCGTTGCGTTGCATCATCTTGATAATCTCGATGCGAAGTTAGCGTCGTACACCACTGTGATTGAGGCGGATGTTGCTGCCGATGGTAATTGGACTAACTACAACCCTTCCATTGGTCGCAAGCTCTGGAAGAAACGGGACTAGAGAAAGAGGAATCAAATGTCATCATGCAAACGTGCGGTCATCCTGTTGTCGGGTGGTTTGGATAGCGCGACCTGTTTGGCAATTGCTCGGAAGGAAGGCTTCGAAACACACACGGTTGCGTTTCGATATGGTCAACGCCATCAGTACGAGTTGCAGCGTGCTCAGCTTATTTCCGAAAAGTTGAATGCAACTTCACATCGAATTGTCGATATCGATTTAGCCCAATTTGGCGGTTCGGCACTGACCGATGCTGCGATTGATGTTCCGAAGTCAGAAACGGTGGAGTCGATTGGTGAGGCAATTCCTGTTACTTATGTCCCGGCTCGAAATACCGTGTTCCTTTCACTGTCGTTGGCATTTGCAGAAACGGTTGATGCTAAAGATATTTTTATTGGTGTGAACTCGCTTGATTACAGTGGCTATCCAGACTGCCGGCCAGAATTCATTCAAGCCTTTGAGCAGATGGCAAACCTGGCGACCAAAGCTGGAGTCGAAGAATCTCAGAGGCTGAAAATACACACACCTCTAATTGATCTTACAAAAGCTGAAATCATTGCCCGAGGGCTGAAGTTGGGGGTCGATTACGGATTAACTCTCTCTTGTTATGATCCCGGGGATGCCGGCAGGGCCTGTGAACATTGCGATGCCTGCCTGTTGAGAGCGAGAGGGTTTGCAACCAATGGAATTGTGGACCCTGCGCTGGTCAGTGGCTAAACGAACTGATGGGTGATTTCAAGAAAATTCATCAGAAGTCGCTGGTGTTGTATGGAGACTATTCAGGCATAGAATTGGTGAGTTCCCCAAGCCTCAAAAGCAGACGCGTAGTGTTTGATCCTCGCTGGGGTTGATCGTCCACTGGGCCACCAGACGGCAACAACGTCAAAGCGGGCTGCCACACCGAGAAGATGTTTGCGTCGTAGATACCTCATTGCAGCCCGCGTGACTCGCCCTTGTTTATTGCGATCAACGCGTTCGGCTGGATGATCTGGTTTGACTGAGCTGTGCGTTTTGACCTCAATGAAAACCACGGTTCGGCTCCTGCGATCCACGGCAATCAGGTCAATCTCGCCACCACGGTCGGCCTCGTTTTTCGCGACGATGACGAGCCCTTGTTGTCGCAACAGTCGTGCTGCAGCCTGTTCACCACGTTCGCCAGGTTTTGCCGCCGGATCGATGCGACCATAGCGGCAGCCCAGGTAAAACTCTCGGCAGCGAAAAACTGTCTGCGTCCACATGCACTTCCCCTGATCTGGCAAAAGCAACAAAAAACGGCGAGAAGCATTGTATGCATCTCGCCGTTCGTTCGATCGTTGATTTCACCGAATTTGGCTTTTCTCAGTGAGCCCAGTTCAGTGAGCCCAGCAGGTGATCTGAATCGTGGCAGCCAAGCTTGTCGGCGGGTTTGGTCTAGTTGCGTCGACGTTCTTTCAAGCGTACCGCCTTGCCGACACGGTCACGAAGGAAGTAAAGCTTGGCTCGTCTGACGACCCCACTTCGTTTGACCTCGATTTTTTCGATCCTTGGGCTGTGAACTGGGAATTTACGTTCGACACCTTCGCCCGCCACGATCCGGCGAACAGCGAACATTTCCCGGCTACCGCTGCCACTGCGGGCAATCACAACACCGGTGAAGACTTGGACTCGTTCCTTGTTGCCTTCCAGAATTTTCAGGTGCACATCGACGGTGTCACCGATCTCAAATTCGGGAGGATTCTCTTTCAGAGAGGTCTTTTCGACCAATTCCATGATGGCTTGGGACATATTAGTTACTCACTGTTAGGGTTCGATGTATTGGTTGTATCTCGTGTCTCGCAGGTTTCGCCTGCATTGGCTAGCAAATCGCTTCTTCTTTCCAGAGTCCGCAGTTGGCTTTGTTCTGCTCTCCATTTTGCGATTGCCCCGTGATCGCCGCCCAGTAGGACGCCAGGCACGGCATGGCCTCGAAACTCTCTCGGTCTTGTGTATTGTGGAAACTCGAGCATCCGGTTGCCCCGGCTGAACGAATCATCAATGTTACTTTGTTCATCTCCGAGGACACCAGGCAAAAGCCTGACGACCGCGTCGATCAATACCATCGCTGCAACTTCG
>NZGD01000228.1 GCA_002690925.1 Rhodopirellula sp. | reverse complement strand
CATCATTGATTTCCTGATGCTGGGCCTGCTGATCATCAACCTGGCGTTCATCATCTGGGACTCGATCTATAACTTTGTAGCCGTTCAGAATCTCCTGAAAGAGCATGCTCCGGCCATACAGTCGGCCTACCACCCCATCCATGAACGCTTCATTTTTTACGATCTGATCTTCGTCAGTATCTTCCTGACCGAGTTCTTCGTCCGCTGGGGTTACGCTATCAAGGCAAAAGTCTACGATCGCTGGTATTTCTACCCGTTTATTCACTGGTACGACCTGGTGGGCTGTATCCCGGTGGGAAGCCTGCGTTTCCTCCGTATCCTGCGGGTAATTTCCATCATCTATCGCCTGCATCAGTACAAAATCATTGATATCAGGAGTACCAGGATTTACCGCTTCGTGAACTTCTACTACGAAGCCTTTATGGAGGAGCTTTCAGACCGCATTGTGCTGAAAGTACTCAGCGGCGTGCAGCAGGAGGTCAAACGCGGCTCTCCGCTGTTCGACAAGATCCAGGAGGACATCCTTTACCCCCGCAGAGACATGCTCTCCGACTGGATCTCCAAGCGGGTCGCCGAGGCGGCTCAGGAAGGCTACGTGCCCAATCGCGGGGCCCTCAGAAGCTATCTGGAAGACAGGGTGGACAATGCCCTGAAACAGAATCTGGAACTGTCACGGCTGAAGTACCTTCCTGTGGTGGGTCCAACGATCCAGGAAACCCTGGAAGAAGCCGTCGGCGACATCGTTGCCCACGTTATTCACCAGATTCTCGAAGACCTGGCATCTGCCTCCAACCACGCTTTCATCGAAGACATCGTGAACGTGTTCCTGCCGACACCCGGTGAAGTAAGGGCCGATGAAGCGCAGAACGAGGCGCTCATTAACCTGATCATTGAGATCATTGACGCCATCAAGGGACAAGTGAGGGTAAAACACTGGCGAGCGGAACTTCCGTGACCGACTGATGAGCCTTCTAAAACCAACAACAATGAGACCATCCATGGATGCATCGCAATTGCCACTGCACTATCAGTCGGCCCATGACCTATTGAAACAGCTTGAAGCCGGCACACTGACCAGCGAGGCACTTACCACGGCCTTGTTGGAGAGAATCCGCGAGCATAATCCAACCATCAATGCCGTCGTGACCCTGGACGAGCAGAAGGCTCTCGCCAACGCCCGGAGATCTGATGAAGAACGTGCAGCCAGCTCGGTAAGGGGCCCATTGCATGGTCTTCCCCTTACCCTGAAAGACACCTGGGAAGTGGCGGGCATGACCTGTACCGCGGGTGCCCCACCCCTGAAGGATCACAAACCCAACCGCCACGCCGATGTCGTGCAGCGGCTGGAAGACGCCGGAGCCATTATTCTGGGCAAGTCCAATGTGCCCATCTACGCCACCGATCTCCAGAGCTACAACAAACTGTTCGGGGTAACCAACAACCCCCACAATCTGGCGCACACTCCCGGTGGCTCCTCAGGTGGTGCTGCGGCCGCCCTGGCTGCAGGCATGACACCCCTTGAAGTGGGCAGCGACCTGGCCGGCTCCATTCGCACACCCGCGCACTTTTGTGGCGTGTTCGGCCACAAACCAACCCGCTCGCTGGTGTCGTTTCGGGGCCACATCCCGGGGCCGCCTGGAACCCAGTCCCGACCGGATCTGGTCGAAGGCGGCCCGATGGCGCGCAGTGCCGGGGATCTGGAACTCCTGCTGAGCGTCATTGCCGGGCCCCGGCCAGTTGAAGAGCGCAGCTGGTCCCTGGCAATGGCCCCCTCGGAATTAAAAAGTCTCGACCAGGCCCGGGTCGGCCTATGGCTGGAAGATCCCTTGTGCCCGATAGAGCAGGAGCTGACCGAAGGCTATCAGGCCCTGGGCAAATCACTCGCTGAACGGGGCGCGTTGGTCACCGAAGCCAGCCACCCTTTACTGAGCCTTGAACATATCCTGCCAGCTTACTTTAACCTGCTCGGCGCTCTACTGAGCACTTCTCTGAAGCCCGCCCAGCGCCGACAGATGAGATGGATTGCCCGGCTGGAACCCTGGCTCAAATTTCTGGGGCCGATGACGCCTTTCATTGGTGAATACGGCCGAGGTGTGAATCAGCCGGTCTACCAGTGGATGGCCTGGAGCGAAATGCGCGAGAAGATGCGGGCCGAGATCGAATCGTTATTTCAGGAAGTGGACGTTCTGCTGACGCCGGTGACACCCACCACCGCCATCCGGCATGACCACAGCCATCCGGTCTTCAAACGCCGGATTACCGTCGCCGGTCAGCCAAGGGCGTACATGGACCAGTTCTGCTGGATCGCCTTCGCCACCCTGTTGGGCCTTCCCGCCACCTCCGTACCCATCGGACGAACGAAAGAAGGCCTGCCATTCAATGTTCAGGTGATTGGTGCGCCGGGGATGGACCTGACTACGATCGGGTTTGCGGGACTCATGGAAGAGGCCGGGTTGGCCGGATTTGAGCGGCCAACGCCATTGGGATGATGCGGTGCTACAAAAAGACGCATTATTCCTGTAGTGCTTATTGACACTCTGATCGACACTGGTACTTTGCATTTGTAAGGACTTTTAGCCCGGCGATCGCTAATGACAACAAGAATTTTTACAGCAAAAAACAAGCCGACTGCTCTGTGTCTATTCCTTACGCTCTGGCTGTTTACTGTTGCTCACGCGCACGGTGAGCAGAAGATTATCGTTAATCAATCCGTACCGATTTCAGATCCCGACTGGATCTATCTGAATCAAATCTTCGCAATGCAAATCAGAAAGTGGCCGGACGACAGCGCCATCCAGGTTTTTACCCTGCCAAGTACCTCGGAACTCCATCGGGAGTTCACAGTAAAACGGCTAAAGATCCAGGCTCATCAGCTCGACCGTATATGGAATCGCATGCTGTTTACAGGCACGGGAAAGGCGCCAACGGTGGTTGAATCAGAGGAAGAGATGCTGGAAATGGTGAAATCTACACCCGGCGCTATCGGGTACGTGTCGGGAGAGTATCCGGTGAGTGATGTAAAGCTTTTGTCAGGAGCGCAAGAATGAACATACGTCTGATCAGCCTCCTGTGCGTTCTGTATTCTTTCGTATTGCCGGTAAACGCGCTTGAATTACCCCTTGGTTCCGAAATACACGGTTTTTTCAGCCAGTCTTACCTGGTGAGCCCGGACAATCCATACGCCGGGACGGACTCCGAGGATGGATCGTTCAAATTTCGCGAGGTAGGGATTAATGGATTTACCGAGTTTTCACCCGAGTTCCGTATCGCAGGGCAAGCCCTGAGCCGATATCGCGATAAGTCGGATGACGGAGAGGTTCGTATCGACTTTCTGCTCGCTGACTACCTGTTCTTCAGCGATCAATACAGCTCAGTCGGAGTCCGGGTAGGTCGGGTAAAGAACAAAATTGGCTTATACAATGACACCCGAGACATACCCTCGGCACGCCCAGGATTCAATGTGCCAGAATCGGTTTATTTTGAGGCCTTTCGTGACGCCTTGCTCTCTACGGACGGTATGAATCTCTACGGCACCTCGTTAGTTAATAACAACCTGATACAGTGGGAACTGACTGTTGGCAGAAAGGACGTAGACAGCGAAGATTTCGAATACTATACGTTTGCCCGTCCAGTTCCCTCAGCCGACAGCGCTGAAGTACCTTTGAAGCTATTCAGCGTAAGTGTCATTCCTGCATTCGACCGGGATTTGAAGCTTGGTTTGAGCGTTGCCGACGTTCGTGTTGACCTCGAGGGCACCCTCTCTGTTGCTGAAGCTCAGCAAGCGCTCGTGACTGCGCCACCCAACGACTTTTTTGTTAACCCGCAAAACTATGTGACCGCAGCAGGTATTGATGGCCTCCTGACCATTATATCCGCGCAGTATAACTACCGGGATTTTGTTCTGGCCGCCGAGTATCTGAATTTAGAAAGTGATTTCGATGCTGAGTTGGTGGGTAATCGGTTTTCCGAGAGCTCAAGTACCGAAGCGTATTATCTCCAGGCGGAATGGTTCACCACTGCGCAAACATCCGTTTTTACGCGTTATGAGGAGCTGTACCTGAAACGGAGCGATCGCTCCGGTGCAGACTCCGCAACGGATTACAACCCTTACCGTGGTTTTGGACGAGGATGGACGCTCGGAGGCAAATGGTCGATAGGTAAGGGCTGGTCAATCTCAGGGCAAGCAAGTTTTAACGAAGGAACCGCCTGGCTTCCAAATTTCGAGGGCATTGAAAATCACAACATCAAGAAACACTGGAATTACTATGTGTTCTCTGTGAATTACCAGTTTTGATAAATCGGTAGCCCCAACATGCTGCTCAGCCTGAAGTGGAAAGCCGTTGTTTTTTTGAGTCTGGTGCTGATCGTTGTTACCAGTGCGTGGGTCATCCAGCAAATCAACCGAACGGTGGCGAGTTACGAGAACAGGTTGGCGGAGGAAGAGGTTCGCCAGCAACTCATTCTTGATCAACTACTTGACGATAATTTTCTCAGACTCTCTCAAATCGCCCAGCTAATCACGGAAATTCCAGGAATTCAGCGGGCGACTGACCTTGCCGCCCGCTCCGGACTGCCCCAGGATCTTGAGAAGCAGTGGGTCCTTCTGAATATCAACACTGGTATTGACTATATCGCTTTGTATTCGATTAACCTCGAACCCATGGGCAACGCTTTCAATCAAACGCAGTTTCGTAGACCGGAAGCCCTTCAGACTGCCGTCACAGATGCCATGCAAAGAAATGGTCCGGCGGAGCCCCAGTCCTTTATATATTGTGGGTTTGGCTGCTCTCAGTTTGTGATAGAACCCTTCGTTCTCGAAAACGGTGCGGAAGCGTTGATTGTTGTTGCCCAGAGCATCGCTGACGTAATCCAGAGATTCCAGCAACTGTCCGGAGATGACCTTGCGGTCCTGTTACCTCTGGGATCCGAGCCTGGGCAAGTAACCGGTGAAGACCGAATTTTTAAAAACTGGGAGTCCAGGCTCTGGGCGGCAAGCCAATTTAGAGATACCAAGGCGTTGCTTACCTTTACCGAGAACGATCATTCGCTGGATCAGCTTGACTCCGAAGACGCCCTTGCCTTCGGTAATCAAAAGTTTTCGTTCAATTTTCTGACTTTGAATTATAACCAGCCCGGCGGGCTTACCCCCTATCTTGTAACCGTCAGCGATGAAACCAGGCATTACGACACCATGGTCAGCTCATTAAAAACCAGCTTGCTGACTGGCCTCCTTGCATTACTTGCCTCTGAAATTGCGCTGCTCCTTTTGATGCTAGGCCCGCTCCGGCGATTAGCCTCTGTAGTGGACGCATTGAACTTTCTTCCACAGCACGAGTATCAGAAGGCCTTGAGTGTCATTGAGCGCGACTCCTCTAACCTGTTCCAAGACGAGTTATCATTGCTCGAGAACAGCACCCGGTTCGTTACTCGGGAGCTCGAAGCTCTACATATCGAAGTCGGAGAGAAAAACCGGTCTCTCCAGGATCAGATAGCCATCATCTCCCGCTCACGGGCCTTTCTGGAACGCCTGATCGACAGCTCCCATCTCTTTATCGTCATCCAGACCTTCGATGGCGAAATTTTAAGCAGGAACTCAAAATTTAAAAAAGACTTCAGTCGTCCCGTGCGGAGCTTCAATGATTTCTTCGCTTCCCAAAAAAGTCTGGACGATTTTCTCCTACGACTCGCCGAACTCAAGAAAAGCAGGAGAGATGTCCTCCAGTTCGATTGCGAATTCGTTAGCGACCGGGGGGGCACCATTTATCTGGACTGGACTTGCTGCATCGTTGAGGACGAGCGCGGACAAAGTGTCATTCTTACCACTGGTATTGACCTCACCCAACGCAAGCGCGATGAAGAAGCATTGGAGTGGCTGGCTAACAACGATCCACTGACAGGCATTGGGAACCGCCGGAGTTTTCAGACTGACTTGAGCAAAGTGCTGGATCTAGAATGCGAGGGCGCAATCGTTTTCATCGACGTCGATCGATTCAAACAGATCAACGACCTATACGGTCATACTGTTGGAGACCAGGCGCTTATCCAAATCGCCGACTCCCTGAGGAAAAGCGTTCGCTCCAGCGATTCTATCAGCAGGCTCGCAGGTGACGAGTTCACCATTGTTCTTCCCGATATGCACCGAGAACAACTACCAGGTTTCCTGGCAAAACTCTCTGGATTGCTGAACGGCCAGCTTCTGATTCCAGCGGAAGGTCGCACCATTGAGTACAACGTCAGTGTTGGCGCTGCTCTGATCCCTGAACATGGGGCAACGGAGCAGGAGCTTATCGTCCACGCGGATATGGCTATGTACCAAGCCAAGAAAAAAGGGGGCGGGCAATGGCAGATCTTCGACCCATCGAGCGGTGATCTGGCCGATTTACGACGCGATCACGACCTTTCATCTCTGCTTCGGCACGCATTGAATAGTGACGATTTGTTCGAACTTAATTTTCAGCCAATTCTATCAATCAAACATCAGACTGTAAGTCACTACGAAGTTCTGCTTCGGTTGAGAAATGCGAACGGAGAGGCGGTATTCCCGAATGATTTTATACCTGCAGCTGAGAGAATGGGGCTTATACAGTTGATCGATCATTGGGTTCTGGAAAGAGCGATTGGGAGGATGTCTACTGATCGATGCGCGGGGCACGCGTACAGTCTTTCAGTGAATGTTTCAGCGCCGACTCTGCAATCGCCGGAATTTCCAACCAGGGTAACAGACCTTTTGAAGACCTATGCGCTAGACCCGGCTTTACTGGTCATTGAGCTTACCGAAACGGCCTACATCGAAAACTTCCAGATGGTACTTAACAATCTAAAAGATCTCAGCAATAACGGCGTCATGGTTGCGCTGGATGATTTCGGCGTCGGGTTTTCCTCATTCAGCTACCTGAAAAAGCTACCCCTGAGTTACGTCAAACTGGATGGTTCCTATATCCGTGGTCTGATCGAGAACCCTGACAATCAGGTGTTCGTGGAGAGTCTTACAAGGATGGTTAACGCCTTCGGGATGGAAACCATTGCAGAATTCGTTGAAGACGCAGAAACGCTGGCAATGCTGGATCAGCTTGGCGTGGCCTACGCCCAGGGATACTTTATCGGGAAGCCCACGCCACAACTTGAGGATATGCTGGCGAAAAACGAACACGCCTGATAGAGCAGCTATAAAATGGGCGACTCACAAGCCCCAACCTAAAAGCAGAAAAGCCCGCAAAAGCGGGCTTAACTTTAATAATGGTAGCGGGGGCTGGATTCGAACCAACGACCTCCGGGTTATGAGCCCGACGAGCTACCAGACTGCTCTACCCCGCATCAAACTGGTTGTTTCTCAGGGAACCCCTGATCAACGTGGCGCGCATGATAAGGGGTGTGATCGACACTGTCAAAGGAAAGTTCCGGATTTCCGAAAACTCACCTCTCCAGAATCGCAGTAACCCCCTGTCCGCCCGCGGCACAGATGGAAATCAGGCCTCGTCCGCTGCCCTTCTCCTCCAGCAACTTGGCCAGAGTCGCAACAATTCGGGCACCGGTGGCCGCAAAGGGGTGACCGGTTGCCAGGCTGCTGCCTTTTACATTGAGCTTGTCGCGGTCAATGCTGCCCAGAGGTTTGTCCAGGCCCAGGCGCTCCTTGCAGAAGGTCGGATCCTCCCAGGCCTTCAAGGTACAAAGGACCTGTGAAGCGAAAGCCTCATGGATTTCGTAAAAATCGAAGTCCTGAAGGGTCAGCCCCGCTTTTTCCAGCATCCGGGGCACTGCATAGGCAGGTGCCATCAGCAGCCCCTCTTTCTTGTCCACAAAATCCACCGCCGCATTTTCAGAAAACGTCAGCCAGGCTTTCACCTCGTGATTGTTG
>NZGD01000227.1 GCA_002690925.1 Rhodopirellula sp. | reverse complement strand
TCTCGCTGCTTCAGGCTCCTCTTCAGCCTTCTCCTTCGCTGGGGCAGCGGCAGTCTCGCCTGCAGCTGGCTCCTTTTTCGGCTCCTTAGGTGCAGCCGGCTCTGCTTTGCGCAGAAATAATCTGTCAACCATAGTGCGTTTCTCACCATCGAAGCCATCACGATCCCAGTGAACCAGTTGATTTACGCCAATCTCCTCAAGAAGGGAGCTCTCTCTTGGGCAAATGGCTTTATCTCAACCGAAACCGTCGACTTTGCCGTTGTTGATTTGTCGTTCCTCGGCTTTATCAGTTTCATCGGTGTGATTGCGGCGATGGTTCAAATCCTCGAAATGACTTTGGACAAGTTTTTTCCACCGCTCTACAACGCATTGGGGATTTTTCTCCCGCTGATCACCGTGAACTGCGCAATCCTCGGGGGTTCGCTCTTCATGCAGGAGAAGAGTTACAACTTTGCCGAGTCAGTTGTTTATGGGATTGGTTGCGGAGTAGGTTGGGCTTTGGCGATTGCCGCTCTTGCCGGCATTCGCGAAAAGTTGAAATACAGTGACGTTCCGCCTCCGCTACGCGGTTTAGGTATTACGTTCATCACCGTCGGTTTGATGGCGTTGGCCTTCATGTCCTTCGGCGGCATTCAGTTGTAATTCGTAACTGCGAATCGATTTTAGGGAAGCAAACTCTAGTAAGAGTCTTTTGAGATGGAAATGTTTAATATCCTCCTTGGTATCGGGATGTTCACCGCTGTCGTGGTGGCGTTGGTACTTGTGATTTTGGCGGCTAAAAGTCAGCTTGTTGCATCGGGCCCAGTGAAGATCGTGATCAACGAGCAGAAAACCGTCGAGGTACCTGCCGGCGGAAAACTACTCAGCGCCCTCGCTGACGCTGGCGTTTTTGTCAGCAGTGCCTGTGGGGGTGGTGGTACGTGTGCCCAGTGTAAAGTCAAGGTCAGCGACGGGGGTGGTGAGATTCTCGCCACGGAGAAGGATCACATCAATAAAAAAGAGGCTGCTGAAGGTGAGCGTTTGAGCTGCCAGGTTGCGGTCAAGACAGACATGACTGTCGAAGTCCCTGCCGAGGCATTCGATACTAAGAAATGGACTTGCAAAGTTCGCAGTAATGAGAATGTTGCAACGTTTATCAAGGAGTTCGTTCTGGAACTGCCTGAGGGTGAGGATGTTGATTTCCGCGCTGGTGGGTACATCCAAATCGAGTGTCCGCCTCACGAAGTTGCCTATAAGGACTTCGACATCGAGGAGGAGTATCGCGAGGATTGGGACAAGTTCGACATCTGGCGTTTTGTCTCAAAGGTTGACGAGCCGGTTGTCCGCGCGTATTCGATGGCAAACTACCCCGGTGAAAAAGGCATTATCATGCTGAACATCCGGGTGGCTAGTCCTCCGCCGCGTCTCCCGCACGTTCCGCCTGGGAAAATGAGCAGTTGGATCTTCAGCTTGAAACCGGGTGATGAAGCAGTCATCAGCGGGCCTTATGGGGAATTCTTTATCAAGGACACCGAGGCTGAGATGGTTTACATCGGTGGTGGAGCCGGCATGGCGCCCCTGCGAAGCCATATCTTTGAATTGTTCAAACGGGGGAAAACGAGCCGAAAAGTATCTTATTGGTACGGAGGCAGAAGTCTCCGCGAGTTGTTCTACATCGATCACTTCCGTGAGATCGAGAAAGACTTCCCGAACTTCAAGTTCAACATCGCACTATCTGAGCCCCAGCCCGAGGACAACTGGGATGGGTATGTTGGATTCATCCACCAGGTGTTGCTTGATAACTACCTTTCGAAGCACCCCGCGCCGGAAGATAACGAGTACTACATTTGTGGTCCTCCAATGATGAACGCAGCAGTCTTCAAAATGCTGGATGATCTTGGTGTCGAACCAGAGAACATCGCTTACGATGATTTCGGTGGTTGAGCAGTCGGTCTGTCTGGACACTGACGGCGGAATTCTGCTCTCGAATTGTTGGGCGACAGAGTCAGGAAGTTAGTCAGGCATGGCCGTTCAGGGTCTGCAGCTAACGGGCTGCGGCCAAGGGGATGCGTGAAGGCTGAGATACTGGCTGAGGCAAGCTGGTTAGCTTGACGCCAGTGTCGCTGCGAGACAGTTCGTCGTGGTTACAGTGTTTGCCCGTGAGTGGGACGAGTTATCAGGGTGATCTGATTGCAGTTGTCCCTCGCGGTCCTATACTGAACGCTTGAGATTCTTATGCTGCGTCCGACGTCCTTGTCTGGGGTATTTCATGAATAGCAGACGTGTTGGAAATTTGATCGCGGTTGCGTGCTTGATCGTAGCATGCCTCAGTTTGACGCGATCTTGTTACGGGCAGACGCCGCCCCGAATCCTTGAGGTGAGTGGCCCGACGATGGGGACCATGTTCACTGTCAAGATTTTTGATCCTCCTGACTTTAAGGAGGATCCCGCGTTTCTGGTTGACCGGCTTTTACGAAAAGTGAACGATCAGATGTCAACCTATCTCGAGAATTCGGAGATCAGTCGCTTCAATCGTTCGGACTCCACTGACTGGTTTCCTGTGAGCGACGAGTTGGCAACTGTTGTAATGTTCTCCCAGTTGGTTGCTGAAAAATCAGACGGGGCCTTTGATGTGACGGTTGGGCCGCTCGTGAATGCCTGGAACTTTGGTCCGGATCGTTCGGAGCGGACTGTGCCCGAAGGCGAGTTGATTGCGAGACTGCAAGAGTCGGTGGGGTTTCGCAATTTATCGGTGCGGATCGATCCGCCTGCTTTGAAGAAATCAGTGCCAAATCTTGGCATCGATTTGTCTGCAGTTGCCAAGGGCTACGCGGTCGATAAGGTCGTTGAGTTGCTCAATGAACTGGATGCCGAAGATGTTTTTGTCGAAATAGGTGGCGAAGTTTCGGTCAGTGGCAACAAAGCCGGGCAGTGGTGGAAGGTTGGTATACAGATGCCGGATGCTGTGACCGACACGGCCCTCATTGCACACCCATTGAACGTGGGAGGTGACAGCGACCGGTCGATGGCGACTTCGGGCGACTACCGAAACTACTTTGAGGTTGATGGCACGCGTTATTCGCACACTATCGACCCACGTACAGGAATGCCGATCGAGCACCCACTGGCATCGGTCACTGTTGTCAGCGAGTTTTGCATGGCTGCCGATGCATGGGCAACTGCATTGAATGTTCTCGGGCCTGAACGAGCTCTGCGCGTCGCGAAAGCAGAAGGGTTGGACGTGCTTCTCATTGCACGAGAACAATCAGAGGCCTCAGGCTTTCAACTTACAGGTAACGGGTCTTTGACCCAGTACATCGCCGTTGGTGAAGAGTCTGCTGAAGTAGATGTGCCCGAGGAGCAGGGTAATGGACGGTTTACCATGTTTTTGGTGACTGCCGTTGCATTCGCACTGTTGCTGTTTGCCATGTCAGTCGGTGTTTTGTTCGGTCAGCGGTCGATTAGCGGGTCGTGTGGCGGAGTCAATGGGACTAAGAATGAAGACGGTAGCGTGAGTTGTTCTTTGTGCAGTAGCCCCAGTGATGCCTGTCGTGACCTGCGGAAACGTATGAACGAAAACTCAGAAAACGAAATGGTAGATGTTTGATGGCAGCACCAGATTCATCAGAGTCGAGCAGCGATGATGCTTTGGCGGAAGCGGATAAATTGGCTCAGGATTCAGCCGTACGGACTTCAGTGACTGACGTACAGAATGAGAATGCACGAGCAGAACACCTCGCATCGGATGAAAAGATGCCAGCGGAGGGTGAGGCTTCGAGTGCGAGGTCCGAGGTTCGGGTACAACGTCCGCGTAATCGGGGACGGCGAGCAGTCATTGCCGCATGCTTGGCGATTTTAGGGGCTGGGTATCTGCAGTGGAACGCCACAGCAACTGATCACCAGTTTTCAAACATGGGAACCGTGTTGGTCTGTTTCGTGCTCGGTTGTTACATCCTGTTTCAACTGCACTGTCTTGCTCGCATGAGGTGGAATGGTTTGGTTGTGCCCTTGGCGAGCGTGTTGGGGATCGTGGTTGCTGTAACGCTGTTCAGGTTCGAGGGGTTTAGCGGCGAATTGGTGCCTCAGTATTCCTATCGTTTTGGCAGTCCTCCACCAGCGATGCGGACGGTGGCAGGTTCAATGGGCGAGGAGTTTGGTGTCGTATCTGGGGATGGTCGCAGCGTTATGATCGCCGGTTCCGATATTGCGGATGCGCCTTCTTATGGATTTCTCGGCGGTGATCGCACCGGCGTGATCGCAAAACGCGCCTTCTCTGTTCCAGCTTCGGTGGACGAGGTGCAAACTCTGTGGCGACAAGGCTTGGGTGCCGGTTGGTCAGCGTTCGCTGTTTCGGGTGACAGGGCTGTGACCCTTGAGCAGCGTGGTGATCAGGAGTGCTTGGCTTGTTACCGGCTCGTGGATGGAAAGCTTGAGTGGATCGTGAACCACGAAGCGTTTCATCAACATTTGATGGGCGGCGTTGGGCCTCGGAGTACTCCGACTATTGTGGGTGATCGGGTTTTCGCGCAGGGTGCGAGCGGAATGTTGTGGTGTGTCGAGCTAGAGTCAGGCGAGGTCGTCTGGAGCGTCGACCTTCTAGGCCTTGCTGGTTGGGAACAATTGGAATCAGAGGAGATGATCAGTTGGGGACGAGCAGCATCGCCACTGATCATTGATGGCACCATTTGTGTGGTTCCCTTTGGCGGTCCTGCAGCCAATAGTGAAATTGGACGTAGCTTGGTGGCACTGAATGCTGGCTCGGGTGAAGTTCTTTGGACGGCGGGAAAAGACCAAATCAGTTACGCATCCCCAGCCTTGCTGACTCTTGATGGCAAGCGACAAATTGTTTCTGTCAATGAACGTACGATTACCGGGCATGAGGTAGAAGACGGCAGCGTGCTTTGGGAAGCCGCGTGGCCCGGGCAATCCAACGGTGGTGCGAACTGTGCGATGGTGGTTCCAGCCGGTGAGAACCGTTTTTTGATTGGAAAAGGGTACGGCGGTGGTAGTGGTCTGTATGAAGTTACCGGATTCGAAGGGCAGTGGAACGCGAGGGAAGTTTGGAAGTCCAACCGGGTGCTGAAAACCAAGTTCACGCACGCAGCGGTTGTGGGGGATACGGCCTTTGCGATCAGCAATGGTTCTCTTGAAGCCGTTAGTGTCGCAGACGGCGAGCGTTTGTGGATTCAATCGCGACGCACGCGGCTTGGCCAAGGGCAGATTCTGGTAGCCGGTGACGTGATCATTGGTCAAGCCGAAGCAGGCGATGTTGTTCTTGTTGCAGCAGACCCAACTGAATATCGGGAACTCTTACGTTTGCCCGCTTTGAATTCGAAAACCTGGAATGTGCCCACCCTTGCTGGGCGGCACTTGCTGGTGCGGAACGATCGAGAAGTCATCTGCTTTTTGTTGCCCGAGATAGAGAATCAGCTTGTTGATTAGGCAACTGATTTCACGCATCTCTGGGCGGGGCAGGATGACTCGGGCATTGTCAGGTATCGGCTGTTGTGGCAGGAACCGTCAACAACCTCGACCAGATTGAAGCAACAAGAACGGGTGGTTTAACTCAATTTGACTCGTTGCCCGGACTTGGCGCTTTCGTAAATCGCCTCGATCACTTCGACGCTACGGCGTCCTTCATGGCCGTCGATCAGCGAAGGGCGGTCTTCAATGATTGATGAGATGAATTCTTCGAAGACCATCGTGTGTCCGTGGTGGCTAATCGCAGACGGGTCAGCTGCTCCCCCGCCGCTGTCGGTTTGACCTGCCATCTGAATTCGAATTGTCTCGTCTTCGGCAGTTTCCTCAGCGAATTGCCAGTCCTTGATGTCTTCCTCTTCCAGCACCGCTGAGCCCTGGTTGCCGCTGATCTCTATTCGTTTTAAGGCTCCGGGGTAGGCAGTGGTCGTAGCCTCAATCACTCCCAAAGCACCAGAGGCAAATTTCAGATTGGCAACTGCCACATCCTCAACTTCGATGCGTTCATGGGTCATTGTGGCCATCATGGCGCTTATTTCCTCTACCGGGCCCATCAGCCACACGAGCAGGTCGACCGAATGAATCGCTTGGTTCATCAAAGCCCCGCCGCCGTCTAACGCCCAAGTACCTCGCCAGGCGCCGCTGTCGTAATATTCCTGGCTCCGATACCATTTCACATAAGCGTCACCCATGGTGATCTTTCCGAAACGACCGGCTGAGACGGCTTGTTTCATCAGTTTGCTGGATTCATGGAAGCGACTCTGGAAGGTAACTGTTAAGCGGACTCCGGCTTTCGCACATGCTTCGATAATTTTGTCACACCGTTCCGTGCTAATCTCCAACGGTTTTTCCACGATCACGTGCTTTCCGGCCTCAGCTGCGGCGACAGCGGGGTCCAGATGCACGCCGCTTGGAGTGCAAATGGAGACTGCTTTGACCGCCGGGTCAGCGAGCATGGCCTCGAGCGAAGAGTATGGCCGGCAGCCCTGTTTTTCTCCGAAAGCGCTCGCCAAGTCCGGGTTGCGATCCACGCAGGCCACTAATTCAGCACCTTCGGTGTCTGCAATGGCTTTGGCATGAAAGTTGGCAATCATGCCACAACCGACGATTCCTATTCCTATGGTCATCTGCTTTCCTGATCCAAACTGTGGGTCGATGGTCGAACTCTATCTCTGCGAGATTTTAGGTGGCGATTTCGCCTCCCACAACCTGACGCAAGCCTAGCCAGGCGTTTGTTTCTGGGCGTGCAAGAGCGATGGTGGCGCCAACAGTCTGCAGGCTATAAGAATGAAATGAGGACCGCGTGGCTCTGGATAAGGCTGCGGGTGTTCCCATGGCCTGTGTTACCGGTTACGTTCTTGAATACGCACCCCAAAACGGTCAGTTGACCCTTGGCAAGTAACGGCAAGACAAACGTGAGCAGACTCATTGACGTGCCTCGTCTTCTGGACGAGAACGCCGGGTTGGGGCTGCGCTTGTCGAAACATGTGGCCGGCCAAGAACTTGCGGTGTCGGGCGTTTGGGGAAGTCTTCGGGGTGTTTTTGCTGCGGCGCTTGCTCGGCATGCGTCTAGCATATTCATGTTGTTTCCAGAGGCTGCCGATGCAGATGTCGTAGCAGGGGATGCGACTGCCTTTGGAGTTACGGATGCGATCTCGTTGCCCCTATCGGCCAGCGAGGCTTCGGCTTCTTCAATTCGTGATGATGATTATGCAGATCGGCTTCAGGTCCTGCAGCGTCTCGTGGCTCAGGAACCTGACTCTGCTGCCCCGTTATTGGTCACTGCATACGTTGGCGGCGCGATGCAACTTGTACCCACCCCGGAGAAGCTTGAAGCCTCGACGCGGCGAATCGCTGTTGGTGATGAGGTTGATCCTGAAACCATTCGTCGTTGGCTCGCTGAGTCAGGGTTTTCTGCAACCACGGCGGTACAACTTCCAGGAGAGTTCGCAGCACGCGGCGGACTTCTTGATGTCTACTCTGCTGACCAACCACAGCCCATTCGCATCGAGTGGTTCGGTGATGAAATCGAGTCCATTCGGCGTTTCGATCCTGGTAGCCAAAGAAGTATTGAGTCACTTGAACACATCGAAATTGCAGCTGTCGGGATCGAGGTTGATCAACGTTATGAAAATGATGACGCGTTTCTCGATAGCGGGTCACACGATAGTGGACAGGGTGCCATTGAGGATGCCATTGAGGTGGCCAGCGGAGACGCACCTGTCGCGACGAACGAGTGCCAGGATCTTGGTTCGATTGCGGAGTATCTGCCCGCCGATACTTTGGTCGTCGTTATTGACCCACAGGCATGCGAGCGAACAGCTGATGCTTTGAAGAAACGCAGCGGTGATGAAGCCAATTTGATGTCCTTTGAGTCTTTGCTCGAGTCACTCGCTGCTTTTCGCATGGTTTCGGGGACGACCTTGGCAGAGGGCTCGCAGAGTGACATCTTGGATTTGCATTCGACGACAGCAGACGGATTCGCTTTATCTCTCGAGGAGACACGGTCTCGATTGGATTCCGTTGCCAAGGCTGATGAAATCATCTTGGTTGGCGATACGCCGGCTGATGGTGAACGACTGACGGAGCTGTTGCATGATACTGATGCTGCACGGCAAGGACGTCTTCATCTTGTTGTTGCAGAGTTGAGCGGTGGATTTCGATTGGCAGATGCTAGGGTACTTGTTCTGACTGGTGCCGAGCTTTTTCATCGAAGCCCGGTTCGGCGTGGACGATCCCGTGCCCGTGGAAAGCCAATCAGTAGCTTGATGCAGTTGGATCCGGGGGATCTGGTCGTACATCTTTCCCATGGGATCGGACTTTATCGCGGACTCAAACATATTGAAAAGCATGGGCAACATCTCGAACATCTAACGATTGAGTTTGATGGTGGGACAAAGATATATGTACCTGCTTCACGAATTGGTCTGCTGCAGCGTTATGTAGGTGGCACCAAGACCACACCGCGGCTAGCAAAAATCGGCGGTCAGTCATGGGCGCGACAGAAAAAAGCGGCGGAATCAGCTGTTACGGACATGGCGGTTGAACTTTTGGAAATGCAGGCAGAGAGAACTGCCCGACGCGGGCTCGTGTTTGACGCAGATAACGCGTGGCAGCGGCAATTCGATGCCAGCTTTCCCTACGTGGAAACCCCCGATCAGGTAACAGCGATTGCCACCAGTAAGGACGACATGGAGTCCAGTAAGCCCATGGATCGGCTGATTTGTGGTGATGTTGGATTCGGAAAGACTGAGGTTGCGATGCGGGCCGCCTTCAAAGCGGTGGTGAGTGGATATCAGGTCGCTGTCCTTGTTCCTACGACCGTATTGGCAGAACAGCATTACAACAACTTTAAGAATCGGATGGCTGAGTTCCCTGTGGAAATCAGGAAGCTTAGCCGCTTCTGCACTGCTGCCGAACAACGTGAAACAGTCAAGGATATTAAACGAGGTGAAGTTGATATCGTTGTGGGAACCCATCGAGTTGCCAGCAAGGATGTAAGTTTCAACCGCCTCGGGCTGGTCGTGGTGGACGAAGAGCAACGATTTGGTGTTGCCGTCAAGGAACGACTTAAAACACTGCACAGTAATGTAGATGTAATGACTTTATCAGCGACACCTATCCCTCGAACGCTACATATGGCGTTGGTTGGCGTTCGCGATATCAGTAATCTTGAGACCCCGCCTGCAGAGCGGCGGGCGG
>NZGD01000226.1 GCA_002690925.1 Rhodopirellula sp. | reverse complement strand
TTCGATGAAGATCCACGAATATCAGGGCAAAGAGTTATTCCGCCAAGCTGGTGTGCCAGTCCTGGAGGGAATTGTAGCCACTACACCGGAGGAAGCCGTTGCTGCCTACGAGAAACTTGGAGGCGCCATAGCGGTAGTGAAATCGCAGATTCACGCCGGCGGGCGAGGAAAAGGCACGGTGCAGGACAATCCAGACCAGAAGGGCGTAGTGGTTTGTAAAAGCGGTGACGAGGTAAAAGCCGCTGCTGCAGGTTTGCTCGGAAAGACGCTGGTGACGATCCAGACCGGCCCGGAGGGGAAAACTGTCAATCAAGTGTTTGTCGAAGCAGGCTGCGATATCGCCAGAGAGCTGTATCTCGGCATTGTCCTTGACCGGGCATCCTCTCGACCTGTCCTGATGGCGAGCACCGAAGGCGGCGTTGAGATAGAGAAGGTGGCCGAAGAGACGCCTGATTTGATTTTCAAGGAACACTTTGACCCGGCAATCGGCTTGGAAGGCTTCCAAGTCCGGAAACTCTGCAAAAAGCTGGGGATCACCGGGGCCGCTGCCAAAGCAGCTGCCCGCTTCATGCCAGCGATCTGCCGATTCTTTGTTGACTACGACTGCTCCCTCACAGAGATCAACCCACTGGTAATTACTGGTGACGATCAGATGATTGCCTTGGATGCAAAAATCACCTTCGACGGTAATGCTCTGTTCCGTCACAAAAACTTGTTGGAACTCCGGGACCTCTCCGAAGAAGAGCCCAGCGAGGTGAGGGCAAGTGAATCCGGCCTCAGCTATGTCAAGCTGGAAGGTAATATTGGTTGCCTGGTTAATGGCGCCGGACTCGCCATGTCGACAATGGACATTATCAAGTATCACGGTGGACAACCTGCCAATTTTCTTGATGTCGGCGGCGGGGCGAATGCCGCACAGGTCACAGAGGCATTTCGAATTCTGCTGTCCGATCCCAATTGCAAGGGTGTTCTCGTCAACATCTTTGGTGGCATCGCCCGTTGCACCACCATTGCAGCAGCACTGATCGAAGCCAGCCAGACCGTGGGCTTCACTGTGCCACTGGTAGTACGACTTGAAGGCACCGAAGTCGAAGAAGGACGTAAAATGCTTGCAGACAGCGATGTCGACATCATTAGCGCCACTGACATCACCGACGCGGCAAAGAAGATCGTTGCAGCGGTTGGTTAAGTGAGCACAACATTTCGTTGTGACGACCAATAATAACAAGACAATCCGAATCAACTCCCATTATTCACCATACGATTCGAACATGAGCATTCTGGTTGACGGCAATACGAAAGTCATTTGTCAGGGCATCACTGGTAACGCAGGCACCTTCCATTCACTCGGATGTCGAGAATATGGAACGCAGATGGTAGGTGGTGTCACACCCGGCAAAGGTGGCCAAAACGTTGAAGGCATCCCGGTTTTCGATACGGTCGAAGAGGCCGTAGCACAGACCGGTGCAGACGCGACAATGATATTCGTCCCTCCCCCTTTCACCGCCGATGCAATCCTCGAAGCGGTTGACGCAGGAATCAAGGTCATCGCTGCGATTACAGAGGGAGTTCCGGTTCTCGACATGGTACGAGTCTACGAAAAAGTGCGAGCAAGTGACTCGGTACTGATCGGTCCAAACTGTCCAGGACTGATAACGCCGGGTGCATGCAAAATTGGCATCATGCCAGGCTATATTCACAATCCCGGCAAAGTGGGAGTTATGAGCCGCAGTGGCACATTGACCTATGAAGCGGTTTGGCAAACGAGCAATCTTGGGCTAGGTCAAAGCACCTGTGTCGGACTTGGTGGTGACCCGATCGTTGGCACAAGCTTTATCGATTTATTGGCTCGCTATCAGGAAGATCCACAAACCGAAGCAATCCTGATGATCGGTGAGATTGGTGGTTCAGCTGAAGAGGAAGCGGCTGCGTTTGCCAAAGCAAACGTGACCAAGCCAGTTGCCGCATTTATCGCTGGGCGAACTGCCCCTCCAGGCAAACGCATGGGGCACGCAGGCGCGATCATCAGTGGCGGAAAAGGGACGGCCGAAGAAAAAGTGGCCGCACTGGAAGACGCCGGCATTGTTGTCGCACCAACACCCGCAGACATGGGCGACGCCGTAGTCAAGGCCATTGCAAAAAGCTAGAAACATGTGACAGCCTGCCTAGCTACACATGTGAACCCACTGCACGGCGCATTCTTATATCGTTCGTGTCGATCTGCTGCAGGACGCAAGGCGGATCGCGCCTAGCTTATCTCATCGCGACCAGAACAGAACGACAGGACAATTAGCAGTGGAAACAAGCTCGCGAACCTTGGGGAAGGTAGAGCCCGCGGCTACCCAAAGATTCAGCGTCATTTGATCGCGATGAGCGCGTAGTACCCCATCAGCCCGCCACGGGCCGTCCACAAAACGGTACGCACCCAGTTGCTGCTGACCAATCGACGATAAGTGGCCTCGTCAAAACCACTGAGCAATTGTGTGTGGCAAGGGATCTGCAACAGAACTGTGGAAAGCCAGATTAACCCGACGATAACGAGACCTACGATGGCAGCCCAACGCGGAAAGCTGTCGGGAGCTGAGAAAAGCAATAGCACGGCGGTACCCAACTCAAACAACATGGGCACGGCAACGATCGGAGTGATGAGACGATTATGGTCGGCCTCGTATTGCTGAAATTGCTCATGTCCCACGCGATCGAACATGTTGTAATGCACGATCTGCACCATCCAGATCAGTCCAACCATGTACCAAGTCGCGATCAGGTTAACCACAAGGAGAACTGCCCCATTCATTCTGTCGACTCAAGTCTTTCCCGGCCAAGGCTATATTTGAGAAACTGTGTCAGGTCGTTGAAGCGGAATTGGTAGCCGGATTCCGTCAGTTTCGTCGGCTTCACTCGAGCACTCGACAACAACAAAGCATCTGCCATCTCCCCCAACGCAGCCCGCAGCATGAATGCGGGAGCCGGAAAAATCGCCGGTCGCCCAATCACTTGCCCCAATGTTTTTGCAAAGCCCGCATTTGTAATCGGATCACTCGAGACAAAGTTCACAGGCCCCGACAGAGAGGATTTGGCAATCGCGTGATAAATCGCCCCCAATACATCGTCCAATGCAATCCAACTCCACCACTGTCTTCCGTTTCCGAGAGAGCCTCCCGCAAACTTTGCTGGAGTCAGCATTTTTTGCAGGGCACCACCCTTGGGCGATAGCACCCATCTAAAGCGTGCGTCGACCACTCGAATCCCTGCATCGATTGCGGGCTGGCAAGCGTTTTCCCATTCGCGAGCCACATCCGCCAAAAAATCATCTCCCGAACTCGATGACTCATCAAGCCACTCATTTCCACGACTGCCGTAAATACCTGTTGCTGAAGCACATATCAGGACCTCGGGCTTCGTTTCAAGCTTCGCCAATGATTCGCAAAGTGAACGAGTCTTTTGCACCCGGCTTTCTCGTATTTGACGTTTGGTCTCGTCACTCCATCGCCCAGATGCGATCGACTTACCGGCGAGATGAACCACCACGTCGGTATCAGCTAATTTCGCTGCCTCGCCTGACCATGCCGCAATCATCTTTCCCTCGGAAGGCGATTCATGTTTCTGTTTGCGGACAATCGGGATCACTTCATGACCCAGTAACGTAAGCATCGATCCAAGTTGCTTCCCGACCAAACCTGTACTTCCTGAAATGGCAACGCGTTTCACCCCCAATGGGTGCTCAGCCTGAAGAGTCAAATCATCGCGGGTAACTCGATGCCGATAAGCAAACATCGACTCGATTTTCCCGAGTGCCGCCTTACCTCCGAAGAGGCTACCGATCGCACCGAATGGCACGTCAAACTCAATTTGATCCGTCAAAGATGAGTGCTCACCAACGGCCTCAAACCGGTGGTCATGACACCACTTGGCAAAGGGACCTGAAAGTTGCGTGTCAGCAAAGAGGCGTGGAGGTTCGTATGCCGTGTGCTGGGCGACCCATCGTACTGGCACGCCGAACACCGATGTTTTCAACACCACCTCGCTACCGACCGCAAGGCTGTTATCCGTTCTCTCCACCTCAACGGATTCCCATGGGGGAACCAGTCTTTGCAACGCCCCGTGCCGTTCGTGGTAGGCAAACGCATCTTCAACCGATACCGGAAGTTGGGAGGATGCTACATATTTCATGAATTACTCGTCCGGTTGAATTCTCACGGCTCGCCGCTTTGAGTGTTATTGTTGCCTTAAGTCAAGCAATTCCCACCTGCCCGTCATTTATTCCAATGACCGAAACGGTTTTTCTTTTCTGCAGGTTCCCGCTGCTCCTTGGCATCGAGCGTTGAAATGCCTTCGCTGTACAACATCTCACCACTGTAGCCGTCATAGAAAGTAACAACGACTTGGGGCTCATCGTAAGCCACAAATTGGTATCCCGATCCTGCGGGTCGTCCGGCCTTTACGATATTGTTAACCGAGATCACTGAATACACAGTATGCCGTTGCCTTAAATAATGGACATTATCGGGATACCCCCCCAGCCACTTGATCTTGATGGTGCGTCCTTCGCTGTCAAACCAGCCTCCCAAAGGAGGCAGGCCCGCCGTGCCAATGGGATGATTGGCAGAGTTCACCGGTGACACCAGAAACTCCCAAACATTGTCAGTGACTTGAGCCGCCACAGGATGATGCACGTCTCCGGTGAGCAACAACACAGGTTTGTCGAGTTGATCCAACACCTTTGTCAACTCTTCACGCTCATGGACATAGCCGCAATAACCATCTCCTTTCGATTCAGTACTCTGACCTCGCATGTGATAGGCACTATGGTAAATGAACCAGGGGTCAGGTGAGATCACGAATAAAAACTCGGCAGCACTTTTGGTCACCGTTTCGATGAACCATTTTTTTTGTACATCACCGAGAACATGTCGATCTTTATCATGGGAGTGCGCAACACCTTTGAACTTGCTTCTTTCACCCCTGGTATCCAGAAAAATGAAGTGGCAATTCCCTACAAATTTTTCGAAGTAGTGGTGCGTACCGATACTATAGGGGGCCAACCCAGAAACCTTGGCAGCCGGTTCGATCTGCAAGTGAGTCGCATCAATGACCCTCTTCACCCGGTAAACTCCTGAGTTCTTTCCCCCCCGGATCCCCACAGGAGGCTTGGCTGCACCCTTGATAAAAGGGCCAACGTGCAAGGTGCTTACCTGACGCAAATCCAACTTGGTGAAATCAGCCTGCAAATCATGGAGAACATTGGATTTCCCCTCAAGATTTCCTGTACCGAACTGAACCGGCATTCGCTGCTCATGCTCTCCATTCGCCCAATCAGCGTAGTACTGCCAAACGCGTATCGCAGGATCACGCACAAGATAGTTCCCATCACCCAACCCAACCTCACCGCTGCCATCAATGTTATCAGTTACCTCGTGATCGTTGTACATCGTCAACATTGGCACGTAACGCAGTAAACGATTGAGAGAGCGACCACGTTCCAGATAGAGTTTGTAATTATTTTCTATCCCCGCCGCGGTACCATCAAGCGTCTCTTCATAGCTATAGTCACCGTTCACGATATGAAAAGAGACACGCTTTCGATGTTTTTCCCAAATCGTATCGAAGGCGGGCGGGTTCGGGTAAATCCCATACGTTTTCCCGGGTGAACGCTGTCGCTGGCAAGCACCAATTGAAAAGCTGAAATTGAACTTGCCCTGAGGATTGAACTGATGAGCGTAACTATCCTTATCCGGTAGAGTACGAAACGTGGGCCATGGATCTTTGAATCCTGCTCGCAAGTCGATCGTCTCTCCCCCAACGCGAATGGCGTAGGCATATTCTGTATTGGGACGCAAATCACTTACTTCGACAAATCCAGTGAAATCCTCCGCTGGCAACGTTCGTCCGCGATGCACCTTGGCATTTTTGAACGGTGGACGACTGGGACGAATCAAGACTTCGAACTCAATCTCCGATTCAGAACGCAACCAGACACGAACTGAATTCGTGGTGACATCCCCAAGCACTGGACCGTGCGTCACTGCCGTGCTCTGACGCGGAACAACATGGTTCGCCACTGGATCAGGCCAACTCAAATCCTGTGCCACCACAGCCACAGGCAATACAAAACAAACACACAAAATCGACTTCATCAAAGCATCAACCCTCACTTACCGTCGTCTAGCTTATACCGGGAGCAGCGAGCATGACTCGTACTCCGTTCCACAAGAATGCCACTTTATCATGTTGGGTTACAGCAAGAAAAACCCACCATCAACAACAGAGTGAATCCCCAACCCCAAACCGGACATATTGCCGAAACAAACGTCAATCATTGCATTCCGCTGAGCTAAAAATGGAATCACAACTAATGAAGACGGAGAGCATGATCACCAGCAGCTTCGCACACATTGGCTTACCTTAATTCAACACACCCGCTTCGCATGTGAGGGTCAAAACACACAACTAGCTGTCAAGAATTGCTTCGATCGGTTTTCCCTCACTACGTTTCATGGGACGTCCAACTGGAGTCTCCATTTCTTCTTCGTGATCGACACCCAACGCAGTCAAAATCGTTGCATGCAGATCACCTACCGTGACTGGATTTACAACGTCAGCCATTGGCTTATCAGGATCAAGCTTTGGTTTTCCAGCAGTCTCGCCGTACAGTCCGGCACGCCGAATGCCACAGCCTGCCAAGAGAACAGAAAAGCCGTGCGGCCAATGATCACGCCCCTCAGCGGGGTTAATAGAAGGGGTACGTCCGAATTCTCCACCGCACACGACAAGTGTTGAATCGAGCAATTCACGCTCCTCAAGACGTTGCAAGAGTGCAGACAAAGCAGGGTCAAGTTTTTCGCAAGCAGATGACTGCAACGAGTGATTCGTGATATGGGAGTCCCAACCCCCAAGTGATACTTCAACACAGCGTGCCCCGACTTCGATCAGGCGTGTAGCCGCCAGCACGCCACGACCAAAAGGACTATCACCAAAAGATTCGAGCACTTGCTTCGGCTCTGATGACACATCAAACGCACCCAACTGCTGACTGGACATCATTCGCAACGCACCCTCTGTCACAGTGCGATGTAACGTTTTTGTTGTTTCCAACTGCCGCAGCCTTCCTCGTTGAAATTCCCTTTCTACAACATCGTACAAATCAGCAATCCGTTGTTCGAAACGAGGTTCTGAAACGGAACGACTTATATCAGGAACCGGTTGAGCAGGATCATAAATTTTGAACGCATCGAAGGCCGCACCCAAGTACCCCCCACGGCCAGGAAAGCCATTTGGCACGATGGAGATGTGGCGTGGAATATCAGCCCCCCCCTGATCTGCATGACACAACACAGCGCCAACCGAAGGATGTTTCAAGGTAGGATCAGGTCGATACCCGGTTTTGATATTGTAGACCGCACGTTCGTGATCGCCTTCTTTGCTGATGACACTGCGGATTAACGACGCTAAATGCATCTGCTCAGCGGTCTGTGGCAACAAATCCGAAATCTGCAACCCACTGACGGACGTCTGGATAGCCGAAACATCTCCGCCATAAGCCCCACCGGGATGTGGATCAAAAGTTTCCAGCTGACTGGGACCGCCCTGCAACCACAACAGGATCACACTCTTGGGCTTTGCTGGATCTGTTACCCCTGTCTCGTCCGCCATCGCCAATCGACGGGCGATGGATGACATCATCAAAGCACCCCCACCAGCGCCAAGCAGTGTCCGACGTGATAGATGCAACTGCGGATTGCAGAACGGGTCGTGATTGAACTGATCATTGACAGACATGGGGATAGCCTAAGCATTCCTGAAAACTAATGATTCCACACAAGTTCGCTGCTATTCAACAGAACCCACGCGAGATCCTCGATCGCCTTCTCCGAGTCTTCTGAGCAGTCAATCCGCGAGACGAAGTGTTTTTTCTCGACTGCTGTCGGGTGACGATTGAGAGATGACAGATAAAGCAAGTCAACTATCTGCGGGCTGTCCTTCGCAAACATTCCCACGTGCGCCGATGCGTTAAGTAATGGATTGGATTCCACCAACTCACGCAGCAGTTCACCATTCATCATCAGAAGTCGCTGAGTTATGGTAATACTGTCACTATTGAATTCATCTTCACCGATATCACCATACTGCGTTACAAAATCGTTCGTACCCGCCATTGTTTGCAACTGCAGGAACAGTGACGATTCACGATCAGTCGTTTTAATCCTTGCCGCCTGAATGATGGCACCGGCCACCTGCTCAGGCCGAAGACGAACCAAAGGAAATACGGCAAAGTTCTGCTCATGCTCGGAAGTGATTTCAAATTCAGCTCTGCTACCTGCACGAAACGCTTCGGATGCAGCAATCACGCGAATCAGTCTTCGCAAATTGTATCCATGAGCAACAAAGTCACGAGCCAACAAATCCATCATCGGGTGACACGGCTCATCGAGAGGCAGATTGTCAACAGCTTCTCCCATCGAGCGACCGAACATCAAAGCCCAAACGTGACTGACCGCCGCCCGGGCCGCCTGGGTGTTTTCGGGATGCGTCACCCAAGCTGCCAAGCGAGCACGTGGCTTACCCTTTTCAGGTAACAATTCGGGCAAAAAAGGAACCCCAGCTTTGACATCGGTTTCCTCATCGTCATTCAGGTACTTGTAGACATAGTCGACTTCACCATCACGCACGCCCTGCAACCCATTCGTCTTTGCAGAAGTGAAGAATGCTGCCAGTTGGTGAAAATCCTGCTGCATTCCCTCTCGCAGATCAAATCCGCTACCAAGATTCACATTGCCCAAGAAGTCGTTGTGACACTGAAGACAATCGATCCGCAAACCAAGAAAAACTCGCGAGGTACGAGCCGCCAACCGAATTGGATCTGCACTTCCGTTGTTGCTATCGAAAGTCGCTGTCAAAAAATTGACTTGAGGCTTGTCAGTCCAAAGTCCCTCAGCAGTTAAAAGCTCGCGGACAAAGTGATCGTAACGCTGGTTTGCGGCAAAAACTTCTGCCAACCAAATACGGAACCGCCGTCGACGGTACACGATGAACTGCCCACCATCTGTCCCAACAAGGAATCGACTCCAGCGTTCAGCCCAATAATGGTGAAAACGCTGGTCCTGTAACAGATTTTCCAAGTGAACACGTTCACGCTTGGATTCTTCGATCTGCTCAAGAGCCCTGATCTCCTCCAGCGACAAGCCGTTACCAACCAATGCAAGCGACAACCGACGACAAATCGTCAGCCAATCGGCTGGCTCGGCGTGATTCAACCCAAGGCTAGCTAATCTTTGCTGACGCTCAACGTTGATCTCTTGCACTGCAGGAAGAAGCGATTCCCGTATACGATTGATGGCGGACATCGGAACAGGAGCCAAAACGGAAGAGCCTTGAGTGCTCGCATCAGTAGCAGAAAAGAGCTTTGACTGGCGATTTCCAGACAATCCTGCTACCAAGTACCCAAAAGCAAGTAACACCATCAGCACAAACCAACTCCAGCGGAGACTAGCGGTTGTGACATGGCGCAGCTTGCTCATCACTGAGGTTTCCGAGTACCTGTACAGACAAAAGTAGAATTGCCGAAGAGGACAATGCTTCCATTATCCGTCTAAAAAAAACCAATCACACCCCTATTCCGTCGAAATAGCAGCAGGAAGACTTTTTTTTGCAACCAAATCCTACGCTAAGAACCTTGATCAGAAACGCGTATACCCTTGCATGGAAAAACTAGGAGTCGGAGAGACAGGACACGGTTCGGTTAACCGACTGCCTGCCTGACAGAGACCCGCCCGCCACCGGAATCCACCGACTGCTGAATGGCATCGAGTGTCAAATGAGTATCGATCGCATTCTGCTGCCACTCGGTTAACGCCTGCTCGCCAACCAAGCGTGCAATCATCACGCGTTCTTGACTACCTTCAAAGGTATGCCCTTCGACTTGCCCCGACGCATCATGGATCCAGCATCGCGTAGGCCGTTCGGCCCAGGGGCGAGTGAAATCATCACAAATGAGTGACGCGGCACTTCCAGCAACTTCGAACCACTTGCGCGTCGCTGTATCGTAGCCGCACGAAATCGTTGCCGTCACCCCGTCTGCCAACCAGAGCATCGCAGTCAAACGCTGAGGGACTCCCTCTCGGATAACAACATCAGCAGCAACCTCCTGAGGCATGCCAAGACTCGCAAAGCGAACGAAACCGCATGCGTACCAACCGAGGTCCAAAACACAGCCTCCACCCAGCGAAGCATCCAGCCGATGATCACCCGATTGAAAAGGTTGATAAAACGAAACGGCCGCGCTGATATGACCGATGTCGCCCAACCGACCATTACGAATCCAGTCACGAAAGGAGTCTGTTCTAGGGTGGTGCAACCACCCTGTCGCATCTAACCACCGCACACCTCTGTTTCGACAAGCGACATCCACGGCAACGGCTTGATCAGCAGACAGTGCCAAGGGCTTTTCGCAAAGAACATGTAAGCCATTCTCTGCAGCGGCGATTGCCCACTCCGCGTGCATCGAAGGAGGCAAAGAAATGTAAACGGCGTCTACATCATCTCTCTGCAACAAAGCCTCGTAGCCCTCGACTGCAGTCGCAATTCCGTACTGACTGGCGTACCAACTGGCCCGATCACTCGTACGGCTAGCAATCGCAGTGACGGTCACGTTATCAGTTGACTGCAGATCAGCCACCAGTCGACGCGTAATGCGTCCCGTGCCGATCACGCCAAAACGAGTTTTCTGTGGTTGATTGGACATGAAGCAGGCAGTGATTGAATCCGTGGACCGTTAAAAGATAAAAACCGACATGAGCTCGAAGACAAAAGCGTGGTCTCACGGACTTACAGCCTCTCTGACTTACAGCCTCTCTGACTTACAGCCTCTCTGACTTACAGGGGCTCTCCCTGAGCAGTTGGGGTAACCCATTCCAGTAAGCCATGGACCAACTCGTAGCCAAGATAACCCGCAACCAGCGTAATTGCGATCGAACTCGTCCATAAAGCAATGTCATAAGTGCGGGTGGGCACCATCCGAGACGTAACACGACGATAGCGGAAATACAATGCAGCGAAAACCACAATGACGAGAATGACCACGGTTGGCAGCCCTCCCAAGACGACCATCAAAGCAGGTTTCTCAAAGAACAGGAATAGGCTTGCCCAAACCGCCGGAATGATCCATGCGCAGACAGCAATGTAAAAGCGTCGCATCTTTTCATCCCCGAAATCGAAGACGCCGATTCGCGCAAACGCGTCTGCGAACATTCGCGTCCACGCAGCAAGCGCTGCGAACAAAGTCGAATAGAGCACAACGAAAGCACCAACAACGAACAGCGACCGCGCCCAGGGCCCAAGAGACTCTGTGTACATGGTCCCCAAAGTGCTGATCAATTCCGTACTTTCGGGCACCATGTCCTGACGATGCAAAATGGCTGCACCAAGAAGATAAAACATCACTGTCATCAGCGTATAAGCAACCATTGCCAGGATCGCATCAAGGTACATGATACGTATCCATCCCTTTGCTCTTTTCTCCCATTCTTCCGAATCATTTCGTGGCCCGGCATACGAGGCATATCCTTTTTCGAGCAGCCAATAGTTGTACGCCATGATCTCATCACCTCCGACCCCCGTGATCCCGAATGCACCAATGGCAATCAAAACAATTGCTTCTGGAGGAAGCCGGGGAATCAGCCCCGAGGCAAACTCATTCATCGAGATTGCAAAACCAGTTGTCTGCAACGCGCACAAAGAAGCAATCGTAAATAACGTAAATAAGCCAATCATGATCAAGGACGCTTTCTCAATCAGTTGGTAGTAACCGCGAAAGACCAAGAGGGAGACAGAACCTGCGACGAGGTAGGTAACCAAACTGAACATGCGAAAATTATCGTCCGGGTTCAATTCAGGGAAGAACTCGGTGAGCGCTAACACGACACCGCCAACGATTCCACCCACCTGAAACATTTTGCCGACCATCAGTAACAGCCAAAGCCATATGGACCAATTTGCCCTACCGATCCGAGGCCCAGGCAGACTGTTGAGTGAAGCCATCGTGGATTCACCCGAGCAAATCGCGTGTTTACCGAATTCAATTTGTACGGTGACTTTCACAAGGCAGCTGAAGATGATGAACCACATCAGCATGAACCCGGCCTCGGCACCCACAATGGTTGTGGCAATCAATTCGCCGGATCCGACGATTGAGGCAGAGAGGATAAAACCGGGACCGAGATACCGCAGACTTCCCCAAATATTGGTGGGAGGTTCGCGTATCCCAGCCTTATTGCGACTATACGGATCACGAGGCGAAGTACGACTGGGTGACCCCTGGTGTCCCTGCTCGCTGGACAGAGTTTCCATGATATTTCCTCGGGACTTGTCGGGGGAAAAGTTAGGCACGGGCCTACGCTATATTTCTTGGAGTGACATGAATCAAAGCGGGAAGTTTACGCCATGGAAGCCATGGGTTGGGGCAACCTGGCTGGAACGCGACGCAAATACAAAAACCCGCGCGGTCAACTAAAACTGGAATCTATGGCCAATCATCGCCTCAGCAGCGGAAAACGCGTACAACCGTAACGGTTGAGACAATCCACGAACGTTGCTTATGAGCGTTTCTAGCCCCTCAGCGTGTCCCCGGGCACTGTTCAAAGAGTTTCTTTTTTCGAGTATCCACCCGGTAGTCATTTGCATCCGTTGCAAATAGGAGCAGTTGCAGACGATAATGCCGAGGTAAGGATCTATTCACGTAGCCTCTGAATTCACCTCTGCCGTATGGCCTCAACTGCCGCACTTGATACCACGATCGCGGTGGTAACGCCTGAAAATATCGCGTTCGACTACCAGTTGGCGGGTCCTTTCCGACGTCTTCCGGCTTATCTGATTGACCTCGGTGTTCGGTGGGGTGTCATCATCTTGGTGTTGGTTTGCCTTGGATTGGCAGGACTATTGGCTAGTTTTTCGGGTTTTGGTTCATTCGTGCTAGCCGCGGGATTCATTCTTTACTTTTTGATCAGCTGGTTTTACGGCACCGTTCTTGAGACATATTTCAACGGGCGGACCCTTGGCAAGTGGGCATGTGGGATTCGAGTCATTGACACTGACGGCCGCCCCATCAGCGGCAAGAGAGCCCTACTGAGAAACTTACTGCGTATTGCAGACATGTTACCCCTGGTCGCGCTGAGTTCATTTGTGACCGATACACCTCCGATTTTTTTTCCGACAGGGATGATTGGCTTGCTGGCCATGATCTCTACTCGCCGGATGCAGCGTCTCGGCGATCTCGCAGCGGGTACCATGGTCATCGTTGACGAACGCGGTTGGCGATTACCTGTTGTAAAGGTTGATGACCCGCGCGTTTCAGCGTTAGCCTCATTTTTCCCCGGTGATTACCGTGTTAGCCGCAGCATGGCCAAGGCACTGGCGATTTACGCCGAGCGAAGACATTATCTAACACCTGCACGCCGTCGCGAGATCGCTCGCCATCTTGCAATCCCGTTGATCGACCGATTCGAGTTTCGGGCTGACATCGACCCTGATCTTTTGATGTATGCACTTTACTATCGGGTTTATCTTTCAGATTCGTCAGATGAGATTGCCGACCTCGGACCGCTCGCTGGCTTC
This sequence comes from Rhodopirellula sp., assembly GCA_002690925.1. GTDB lineage: Bacteria > Planctomycetota > Planctomycetia > Pirellulales > Pirellulaceae > Rubripirellula. Next base: position 25,699 of record NZGD01000226.1, on the reverse strand, counting down.
AGCCCGCTTCGCCGTGATCAGAACAAGCCGCAAGGCCTTCGGGGAGACATAGCTAATCCAATTTCACCCGCAGCAAACCATCCCAAGGTCGATCCCGAGCGAACACCGAGTTCTGGAGCCAATGTTCCGAACACCGACCTACTAGGAAAGTCATTGCCTCACCCTCAGCCGGGCGGCAGCCGACCGCGGAGCCAACGCACCTCCCATACAAAGCAGGACTTGCCTCGCTCAGAGGAGCAAAGATGAACGTAGCAAAACTGCTGGAAAAGCGACGCGTGCAATGGTCTGAACTCGAACGGCTGTGCGACTCAATGGAAATTCGGGGGCGAACTGACAAATCAGGTTTCAAGCATCACCGTGGTGCAGAGGGCATTGCACGATTCTCTACCCTTTACCGAGCTGCCTGCGCCGACCTCGCGCTCGCAGACACCTATCAGTTGCCACCAGGCACCGTCACCTACCTGCATCGCTTGGTAGCAAGAGCTCATAACCAGCTCTATAGGGCAGGTAAGTTTGAACCTCGAAGCTGGTCGACGATCATTTTCGAGACTGCTCCACGGCAGATTTTTTCTGACCCTTGCGTAAGAGTGGCCACCATTGTTTTTTTTGGCTTGTTTACCTTAGCCATGTACCTTGGTCGTAACGACACCATCATACCGGGGTTCGCTGATCGCATGGTCGGGACCGAACAGTTGTCGCAACTGGAACAGGCTTATGAAACACCGCTTGCGGCTTCCCTTGATCATTACGTTACGATGTCCGGTTTTTACATCATGAACAATACCGGAATCGGCCTACGTTGCTTTGCTTATGGGATTCTACTGATCCCATGCCTATTCTCACTTGCCTACAATGCACTCGCCTTGGGAACCATGTTTGGATACATGGCTCGACCAGACGTCGTTGGTGGAGATAATTTTTTTGAGTTCGTCACCGCACACGGACCTTTCGAACTCACTGCCATCGCGTTAGCTGCGGCGGCGGGGCTGAGAATCGGTCTCGGCCTGTTCTATACCGCAGGCTTGGCGCGAATCGATTCGATTCGATTGAACGCGATGAAGGCTGTCCCAGTCATGGCCGCATCAGCCCTACTTTTTACTCTGGCCGCCTTCACGGAAGGGTTCATTTCCCCTAGTCCTCTACCGTACGTATTAAAAGCTGTATGGTCGGTACTCTCCTCCGGACTAATCAGTTTTTACTTCGTCGTGCTTGGTTTCCCCCGAGAAACTGGCGAGTTTGCATCTCAATTACCGACAGGAGATTACCCGGATGCAGCTTGACCAAACCCATGTGGTGATCCGACTGCGCAAATTCACCGAAATTGGTGACCTGTCGCTGATCATGATTCGACGCTATCCGGAAGCTTTGCTGGTTGGATTTGGTGCAGGGGCAATTGGCTGGGTGATTACCAACATGATCTTGCTCGGTTGGATTCCATGGGAAGAGTCGTCGTACGGACTAGACGATGAGGCGGCATTTGGTGAAGTCTCACGATACCTGATCTGGATGACGCTACTAGTCACTTTGCAAACGCCTGCTGCAGGCGTGTTCACAACCCTCTACCTAGGGCAAGCGGTCTTTGAAAAACGGCCCACATGGAAGTTCGTTCGATCAGAGGTCCGACGACAATTCAAGCGATGGTTCTGGGTTCTGGGAATACAGCGTCTGGCAGTGCCAACCATGATCTTGCTGGCCTTTCGCTGGGGTCAGCCTGTCTCAGGTTTCTGGGACATTTGCATCCCGCTGATCATTCTGGGCTGGGCCGTCGTGGTGCGGGCAAATCGTCCATTTGCACCGGAGATTCTGTTATTGGAGCAATGCCCGTTACGGGCTTCTTCGGAATCCGTAATCACAATGAGCAAACGCTCGAAATCACTGCACCGTCCAATGAGTGGTGAACTCACTGGTCGTTTTGCCTCTGTTTCCCTTATTTTGGCAGGCATAGCTTTTAGCTGTTTCTATACACTCATTTCGTTCCGTGGTATCACGTTGGGATTCTGGAATTTCATGAACCTGACAGTCCTGCTCGTTTTCTTTCCTTTAGCATTGTGGCTGGTCGCGAGCGTGAGCGTGATCATTCGATTACTGAACTACCTGGACACAAGGATTCGACTCGAAGGGTGGGAAGTTGAATTATCAGTGCGGGCAGAAGCACTGCGGCAGTTTGGAAGTGAAGAGCCTGCTAACGCAGCTCCGGAACCCCATTCCCAAGATAGCAAACCTGCGGAAACGAAAGACTCAGTTAAGCCGAAGGCTCAACGCATTCCAACTGCGGGGGCAAAGTAATGAAAATCATGCCAAAAAAGGATGCGATATCATGTTGCCCAAAACGAATGCCCTTGGCCTTTCTAAGTGTCTTTCTTTTCTCCTCGCTCGCAAGCAGTCAGCAAATCGACGGCGTTGAAACTTCTCCCGTCAGTGACGCGTTGCGTACAACGGTCTGGTTCGACGCAGAACAGAACAGTCTGAAACCGGTTGATGTCAAACCGCAAACAGACGATTCGTTGAATCGGGACAGTCGTTGGCTACCCAAACCACCACCGGTAAAAAAGAGCAAAAGCGTCAGTCCCGCCGCTGCCCCTGCTCAAGCGAATACTGGTGGCGCGGCGGTTACTGGAACGGGACTATTCAATACAGGACTGTCCGCGCTGAACTTGCTTGGGTGGCTGACACTGGGAATCGTTGTGCTGGGCGGCGTGGCAGCAATCTTCTACGCTCTTTCCCGAGCTGAAATGCAAACGAAGAAGATCGGGAAGGGTGGACGAAAGGCGTTATCAGGAAAAACGCCTGACGAACAAACGATTGAGCGAATGAAGCACTTACCCAAGGAACTGCGTCGAACGGATGTCAACTTGCGTTCGGAAGCGCAGCGGTTGATGCAAGCCGCCCAGTACGACCAGGCCATCATCCTGTTATTTGCTCATCAACTTCTACTGCTTGATCGCTATGGAATGCTGCGACTAAACCGCGGGAAGACCAACCGCAAGTACATCCGCGAAACACGCGCCGCGAATGAACAAGTGGCGAATTGCATTGAGACCACCATTGCTTCGTTTGAACGATCTTATTTTGGCCGCCACAAAATCACTCGCAATGAGTTTGCAGACACTTGGCGATTGAACGAACAGCTCGAAAAAAAACTTGAAGAAAAGCAGGGGGAAGCAGCATGAGAGCATGTGAAACCAAACTGCTGACAACAATCATTTTAGGCAGCTGCTTTTTTGTCGTCGGCTGTTCAAAGCTAACGACAGACTATGGGAAAACGAGCGGTAGCTCAGCCTACTCAAGCATCAATGGATACGGTACTTTTCGTCAGGCCATTAAAAATGCAGGATTCTCTGACCGGGAAATGAATCGGCTCACGGACCGGCTCAGGAGAAGCACCGACCTCGTTGTCTGGGCACCTCAAAACAAAAAACGTCTCAACCCCGAAGCGGTCACGTGGCTTGGCTCTTGGCTCAAGCAGGCAAATCGCACCCTGATTTATATCAGCCCAGACAGCGGCAGTGAAGTTGAATACTGGACAAGCACCATGGCGATGGCATCAGCTGAAAAACGCATGGAATACCGGCGAAGAGCTGCCAACAGTCAGATGCAACGCAGGCAAACTCGATTCACCACCGCTCAATCTCCCTCGTACGAATGGTTTACGATCAGCAAGTTAGCGCAACCGGAATTCATCCAAGGCGTCAAAGGCTCGTGGGCCCCAAAGCAGTCAAATACAGCAGATTCAAACATGCCAACCGCCAGCACCGTTGAGTTGCCGGCCACGCCACTTGAATATGCCGTCAGCACATCGTTGACTCCCAAAAATGACATGACTCATGTTCTGCTGGAAACGACTAAGGGCACGGCATATGTTGCAAAAATCACATCCAAAAAATGGAATGGCTCGCAGATTTTTGTGATCTCGGCAGGGTCTCTGTTATCAAACTTCGGACTCACCCAAAGATCAAATCAGTTACTAGCAGACAAGATCATTCAAGAAGCAGCCTCAGCCAAGAACTCAAGCATGCGTGCTGGGTTTCTCAACAACAATGGCACAGCGTTGATCGTGAGTGATGCGGAAAGCGGAGCCCCCGTGCCGTCCGGCATGGAGCTGCTAACCGTTTGGCCGATCAGCCTCCTTACCATGCATGGTATTTTCCTGGGCTTTGTAATCTGCCTGATGCTGTGGCCAATCTTTGGACGTCCGCGAAAAATTTCGCGATTAAACTCTGGAAACTTTGGACACCACCTTGATGCTGTGGCTGCTCTTATGAAGCGTGTCGGCGGTGAGCGGTATGCTCGCACCAAGATCAGCGACTACATGAAACGCATTCGCGGCGAAACGGCTGGCCCATGGATCATCAATGAATCATCCACGACCCTTTCCCAACCGGCGCAAACTCTACGTGCCAGTCGACTGTCCGGACAACCAGCGACAGGAATGAAAACCAAAGAAGCACAACAGACCAAATCACAACCCAATGCAACCGAATCTCCTGATTCGTCTTTGTCTTCCGAAGACAAAGACGAATCAGAGAAACCCCAACTTGACGGAAAAAAAATTGAGTAACATTCCCCCAGAATCCAGTAGTGGTTCAACGGTAAATCCAGGCCACAAGGAAGTGAAGTCTGAAAAGTTTGCTCCTGTGCAAAAGCTGTACAAAGATATCTCGCAGGAAATCGGAAAACTATTTGTTGGGCAGGAAGAACTGATCCTGGGCAGCCTGACGGCTCTTTTTGCGGGTGGTCATGTTTTGATCGAATCCGTCCCGGGGCTTGGCAAAACACTGTTTGTCCGCACGATGGGGCGAGTCCTAGGTTGCGAGTGCGGGCGAATTCAGTTCACTGCAGACCTCATGCCATCCGACATCACGGGTGCACCCGTGTATGACATGCAGAAATCGGAGTTCCGATTCCGAGCAGGACCTGTGTTCACACAATTCTTGCTGGCGGATGAGATCAACCGATCGCCTGCCAAAACACACGCTGCCCTGCTGGAAATCATGCAGGAGTTTAGAGTGACCATTGATGGCACCAGTCATGAAGTGCCAAGACCCTTCCTGGTAATGGCAACGCAAAACCCACTCGAAAGTGAAGGAACTTACAACCTTCCCGAAGCGCAGCTCGACCGGTTCATGTTCCTTCTCAAGGTTGAATACCCAACCGCGAGCGAAGAAATCGAGATTCTCAAACTGCACAGCCAACAGGTTGATTTGAATCAACGCTTGAATGACGAGGTCCAAACGGTAACCTCACCAACTCAGTTATTGGAAATGATCGATTTGTGTTCTCAAGTCAGGATTGAGGATAGCCTGATTGACTACATCAATCGACTTGTGCGGGCAACACGCACATGGCCAGCCTTCCACATTGGCGCCTCACCACGAGCTGGACTCGCACTGATGCAATCAGCCAGGGTGCTCGCCGCATTCAGTGGACGTGACTTCGCTACTCCTGATGATGTGGTGGATATCACGCTACCCACATTGCGGCATCGCATCCAACTGACCGCCGAGGCAGAGATCGAAGGGCGGACTTGCGATGAAGAACTGGGAACCCTCGTTCGGGGTATCGAAGTACCTCGCGACTGAAGCAAGCAACTCCACTGGAAAGCGACAAGTTGAAGCAGAATCTGTACTGAATGATGAATTGCGGCGATCGCCACGCAAGCACGGCTCGCTAGCCTCATCCAGAGCATTGAAACTCGCTATTTCAAACGCACAGAATTCGCTCCAGTTCGCACCACAAACACGTCGATGCCTTGACTCAGTTCAGTCTCACACACTTTGCTCACGAAGTTCAATTGAGACCGATCTGCTGCTAGAAGCGATATCTGCCCAAGCAGCCACGATCCTATGAAGCCGAGGCCACCAATGCCACTTACGGCTTTCAATGCTTTTGAATTTCCGCAATTTCATCACGGCCGCGAGGCTTGCTCAGCTATTGTGATTCAAAACTAGGCAAGCTTTGCAACGCCCATTGGCGAGCCATTTCGAGTTTCTCGCTTTGAGGTCCATGAAGCATCACAAGCCCCTCAGCACCACCTACGATATCAAAGACAGCCTCGACTTCTTCCGCTGTAAGAAGATTCTTGGCTTGGTACATCCGAACTTCGGCCAGTGTACGTAATGATCGAGACTGAGGACTACCAACCAGAGCCTCGACGCGGCGTCGTGCGATTTCCGGGGTCAGAGCAGGAAGGTCGGCTACGGTTGCTGCTCGATCAATGAAGCTGAACAGCGAAGTCAGCTGTCCCATCACGTAGTCGCGTTCAGTCTGTCGACCAGCCCGTGTCATCTGTGCGGCTTCGACGTTAGACATTCCCTTGGAAACGATTTCCTGCTTGCCTGTGGCAACATTCATCAGGCGACAGCGAGATGTGTTTTGCACGTTGTCATTGCGTCCAGCCTTCAGCACAACCTCAAAATGGAGCAACAAGTCCACCTGCGCGGCTCTTGCATTCGGCATCACATCTGCAATGTCACCCTCCCCAAGAAAGATGATTCCTGGTTGCCACATGGCCATGGGCTCACCAGCCTCCATTAACAACTCATTGACAGCTCCACCGACAACGTGTGAGGAAGCAGCGGGTGCCGCCCCGTTCCGCCCAGCCCCATTATCGGCAGGTGGCGGTGGTGCGGTCACGGTTGAAAAGAGTGGGCCGAAGGCTCCACTTTGAAAACGTTTTCTGAATTCTTCACCCATCACTTTTGCTACCAGCCCGAGGTTCTTATCAAACACGACCCGTGCTTGGTCACTCAACATTTTTCTGGAGGGGATCGACGGGGTTGCAGGCCCGGCCGCTCCGCCTTGGGGCTGTCCAGAGCCTCGACCATAACCTTGATCCATTCCCATTTCGTCGCCCATTCCCTCATTCATCCCATCGTCCATGCCTTCATACATGCCTTCATCTTCGATCAAGCCGCCAAGCGCACCTCCACCTGGAAAGCCACCACCTGGCCCCCCCGAACCTCCGCTTACACTCAGATCACCACCGCGGCCTCCACCGCGGCCTCCACCGCCTCCGGGTGCGCCAAAACCGCCACCCCCACCGCGACCAGACGATGTGGCGCCCTCTTGGATTGGTTGGGCATCACCAGTGATATCACCGCGGATCGCCAAAGAAACTCCCCATCGGATGTTCCAGATGGGTCGACGCAACAAGGCGTTGTACTTCACGGTTTGCAGAGCAACCAAGGCAGCACGTTCTTCCACAGTCATGTGACCGAACATCAAGGCCAGGGCTAAAGGCTGATTCCCTGCTTTGAACGCATCTTCCGCATCACGACCAAGAAATGGTCCTGATTCAGCAACTGCTACCTGAGTGGGCGCAAACAGGGGTGCAAAACTAAGCTGGTCGCGCAAGGAGGCAAGAGGAGCTCCATAAACATCCAGAGCATCGGCTTGCGGCGAAGACAGCACCGCCCGCGTCCCAGTTCCGCGCCCACCACCGCCGCCATAGTCACCTCCGCCCCCGTAGCCACCGTCATCCCCATAGCCTGAGCCATCGTCACCCATATCATCCATCATCTCCCCCATATCGTCCCCGCTACCGTACCCTCGGTCCGAGCCGTCGCCCTCGTCACCCATGTCCTCATCTTCCTCCATCATCTCCTCTCCGTAGCCTGATCCGCCGGGATAACCCGCCCCACCCGCTTGTGGACGACCAGGAGCAGATGGAGCTTGTCCTCGGACGGATCCGCAGAGGAGGGTCAAGACAGCAAACCCCAATAGCAACGAGCAAATCGGAGAGAGCAAGCGGCCCCCGAGCAATTTCAAAAAGCTGCGGGGGTCGGTATTCAGGTTTTCAGTTCGAAAAACAGGCATGTGATTCGAGTCTCAGAGAGGGGGGATATTAGTAGCACGTAGAGCTTTTACCGGTCACAGCCGTGAGCCAAGACCGTATTTTGGGTAAGAAATCTCATTCTTCGCAACAGAAGTTCGTACCCACTGGAACCCTGTAAGCGTATGATAGACGGTTCTCAGCTGGAAAGGGTTGCTTTTCTTATCAATCCAACGTGTGGATCTTCCTCATATTTCCTGAGATTTTCCCCAGCGGAAGGGAACCAGTCGCAGCATGATGCGTCCAATCACGTAAGTCTAGATAGATTCCGCCTCAACACCCCCAGAAAACGATGGCCAAACCCGTCGCCAGATCGCAGAAACGGAGAAGCCACCGCCGCCGACTGCTGGTTGAGCACCTGAGTGATCGCAGGGTTCTCGCGGCCATTACCGGGGCTATTTTCGAGGATTTGAATCATTCCTTCCAGCTTGATGCTGGCGATGCAGACGCACCCCACCGCTTGGTGTACATCGATACCAACCAGAACACCCGCATCGATGCTGGTGAACCCTATGCCTTAGCCGACGCCGAAGGCAATTACCGCTTCGATAACGTCGCCGACGGTATGCATGAGCTGCGTCTGTTCAACGGGACCGAGACTCAGTACCAGACCACTCCGGTTTCTGCCACGCTCGAAGGGCCCATCTCCCCTGTAACGGCGGGTACTCAATTAGTCAGCAATGGCCGGGCACCGATTGCGTTGACGAGCCAGTCCGTGGTCTTGGGCGACCTAAACACAGGGACTTCTTCTGAAATCAGTTTTGGGGTCGAGCTGACAAGAATGCAAGTTCTCCCTGATGGCGACTTGCTGGTCGTTGGAACAGGGGCAAACGGCGAGACGGCATGGCAAGTTGACGTGGAAGCCGGCACGAGTACTGCCGTCAATTTGGCTGAAACGGATACTCCGACGCCATGGACTGACATCGCCATTGATTCCTCAGGAAGAGGTGTCCTACTCGAGCCCACAATTTCACACGAAACTGGCGAAAGTGTGCTTGGGATCCGCGAGCTCGATGCCAGCAATGCCGAAGCGATCTTCGTTTCGGAAGTCTTGCAGAGCATCCCAGCCGACGCTGAGGTCCTGGCATCAGATGGAACGAAATCTGTGTTTGCATGGTCTGACTCCGGCGGGACCCAATTATCTCTTTGGAGTAATGCGACAGCTTCCTTCATTTCCAGTTCAGATATCATTGGTTCTTTGACCAGCGAACTCGTCGCTTTTGATGATGCTGCTGGGATCATCGCTGTGCGAACTGCATCTGGAGGCGTCGGGGTCTACGACACTGATGCCAACTTCGCACCGCTGCACACACTACCAGCAGCCAGTGGCCCAGTGGCCATCGATAGCTCCAGGGACCTGCTATTTTCTAACCCATCAGGTGGCTCCCGCCTGCAATTACTGAACCTTCGTGATGGCGGAATGATCGCTGATATGGCGATTGATCTCTCCACCATCGGCCAAATCAGTCATCTGGCAATCGGCGCATCAAATGACGCCATCACGGTTCTGGGCGCCGCTGGGATCACAGAGATTGCTCTACGCCGAGCAGATGCCCACAAGGTGACCGTGACGAACAACACAGATGTCAATGACATCCTGTTTGGGATTGGTATTGAAGGCTCCAACACAGCGCCTGCGTACGACCCCGAAGCTCCCACCTTCACAACGAAAGAGGATCACGGTTTCCTTCGACTTGCTCCCGCCGCACTAGCTCACTCAAGCGACGCTGAGGACGACAAATACGTCGTATTACAGCGTGGTCCTGCTGGAAACGGTGTTGCCATCATCAGTGTTGATGGCATGTTCAGTTACTCACCCAACCCAGACTTCAACGGTGTCGATACCATTGATGTTTCGCTGCACGACGGACGCGATCTGGGTGTTATTGAACAAGTGACTGTGATCGTTGAGTCGGTTCCCGATTCACCGTCCGGCATCTCAGATGACCTTGATGACGTCCCTGAAAATCTGGGACCAGACGAAGTCATCGGTGACATCGAAGTAATCGATGCTGATGGCCTTGGGGGGATGCCGCATACAATCTTAGTGAACGATCCACGCTTTGTGGTCGATAACGGCCAACTCATCTTTGTCGGTGGAAACCTCGACTTCGAAACGGAACCAAGTGTTTCCTTAAACATCTCCGCAACCGATATTGAGACCGACACCACAATCGAACGCATTGTTTCTGTCACCATTTTGGATGCCAATGATCCAATCGATGGTATCTCTCCCAGCACGGCAGAGGTCAGCGAAAATAGCGAAGGTGCTTTTATCTGTGCGATTCAGGTTTCCGATCCGGACGCCAATGATACGCACTCGCTGACGGTTGATGATGGACGCTTCCGAATTTCCAACGGCAATCTTTATCTCGCGGAAGGCGTTTCGCTTGATTACGAGCAAACCTCCGTGATCATCGTCAATATGACAGCTGTTGACTCCGGAGGCGAGACATTTACCGCGCCGCTTCGAGTGACCGTCATTGACGTTGAGGAACAACCAACCACGATTGCACTATCCGGGCAAGACGTGATGGAATGGGTAAGGGGTGCTGCGGTCGGTGCTGTCAGCGTGGATGGGAAAACACCAAGCGACAGATTCTCATTATCAGTCAGTGACCCGAGATTTGAAATCGCTGACACGGGCTTGAAATTGCTTGACAGCGAGATGTTAAATCAGGAAGAGCAGGATCAAATTTTCCTAACGGTGAGCGTCAACGACACGCTGGCTGAGTTTGGCCGTTTGGACAAGGACTTCATTATTCAAGTTCAGCGAAATGCTGCTCCGAACCACAATCCAAACGATCCATTTGATGTTGATAACAACGGCAAGGGAACAACCGGAGACGCACTCCATATTCTCAACTACATCAATATCTATGGCCCTGGAAACATCTCGCCGGACATTGCTGACATGTTCTACGACGTGAACGGAGACAATCTCGTCACAGTGCTGGATGTTCTTTTGCTACTCAACGAACTCAACAAACGGGCCCTGAGTGGCACCGTGGGCAATGGCGAAGGCTCACCGGAAGGAGAGCGAGTAGTGCCTTCCAAGCCCGCTGGCAGACTCGGGGAAGCAGAGCAACTTTCAAAACCCGAGCTCACACCGTTTGGACCGATCGATTTACTGACACCGACCACACCTCAAAACAGCAACTCGCTTAATACCGAGAAAGTATCGACAGCCTCTCCGTCTCAATCGTACGCTGACCAAGTCGATCAAACACTACGCCTGCTATCTGATGAGCGTAACTGAGCAGAAAAGGTCGAACGAGCATAAGAACCTACGCAGGCGGTGACGGAAACGCAGTGAACCGGGGTTCTTCTCATAGAGGCGTCCTACTTGACAATGTTGTCTGCGGTTTTTGACTGCAAGCCACATAGCGAATAGCTCACATCCAGGCGATCAAGCCGCTTGCTTCTTTGTCCGTGGGAAGCCTCCCCAAGAACCGTCAAACGCAAGCACCATCATTAAAACACCGATGGTTTCAAAATGGATGTCCTTTTTTCTCTAGCAAAAAGGTAGTGATCAATGGAGTGGTTTTTATTTCGCGTTTTACGGTGAGATCAACTTCTTCAAATGTATCCAGCCACGTTGCTCTCGAATGAAAGTGAAAAAAGCCGATGGTATACGCCGCAAAGTTACTGAAGTCTCTCAAGTGTTCGGTGACCATAATCTGCCCATGAGGCTTGATCACCCTTGCCAGTTCTTTAAAGAACTGAACACGTTCTCTGTCATTCCTAATCTCGTGTACCGACAAAACTGCCAATGCACAATCGAACGAGTGATCTGCAAACGGAAGCTTTTCTGTTGAAACTGCAACTGATTTTTCGAGTGGAGGATAAGCCTTTCTTGCCCTCTTAATCGACACCTCGGTATGCTTTTGCGGGTCGTAAAAATCGCAGATCTTGAGGTCGATACTGGTGTATTTGTCTTGAAGTAGCAAGCTCGTTTCATCAAATCCTGCATTGACGTTTAGCACTGATTTTTTATTGAGACTGGGCAACCATGGAAACTGATAAAGGTCGGAAACATCATAAACATAACAAGAAGCAAGTAACGAAACCGAGATCGCACATCCTGCTGCGACCGCCCCCAAGAGTGCCAGCATTTGAAAACGCTCAGGCATGAAGAAACTGAATACACCTGATGAAATGATGGTCAAGCCAGCGATCAGGTAAAAGTGCCAATTGAAACAAACAATATTGAGCACACCCTGCAAAGGTTTTCGACCTACCCCCACGAGTCTAGCCTTCCTTTCTTCCAGCAGTAGGGAACGTCCCTGATTTCAAAAGCATTAGCGAGGACAGCACCTTCGAGGTTCAAGCTATCAAGAAAACCGAACTCATAGCGATTCACTTTTACAGGACTAGGCTTCCAGTTTGAACGAACACCTTGAATAATCACCACGGATTTATTTTCAGTATCAACGGTAAAAGTAAACGGCAACGGTCCTGCAAATCGTCGCGCTTCTTTCCATCCACGAAATGGCGAATCTACTGGGAGATTTACTTCACTTTCCGTGTTATCTACTTCCAATCGAAAATTTGACTTCTCTGAGCGAATCGTCTTTACACCTTGATCCAGGCTCTGCGAAATGTCGGTTGTAGTGTAGTTGTAGTGAGTAAAAATGTTCCCAAAAAACTGCATCTTCTTTTTGTTCGTCTCTGATTTGATGATGTACAAACCTCTCAATCTTTTGCCTTCGCTGGTGACATAGCGGACAAAAATGCGATAGCCAATCAAAAAGAAATTGTTACCCATGAACTTGGGAAATCCCTTCGGTCGAAGATGTTTTGTTTGCACCATTGCAATGGCAATGAAGGCCCACTTGTCATCGAAGGTGTCAAGTTGCAAGCACTCCGGAATGAGAGGTTGAATTTGCTCTTTTGGAACAGCAAATGTCAAAACCAGAGAGTTTTCGAAATGCGCATCCACTGCGAATGGATGATTTTTTAGAAACTGCATCAGAATATCTGAGAGGTTAATTTCTTACTTAAGACCAAGGCATTGCAAAGCACAACACCAATGAACAGCAACGCGAAGAACACATTGAGTCGGCCCACAAGAAGAGGTCACAGGCAATGACAAGCCCCACAGCAGCCTTTCTTCCAAACACGGCGACTGGAGTGATTGCCTGGGTTCAGGCTTGAACCTTATCAGTATCCACCCTTTCAGCCGACTCGGCACCAGCTTGGTTCAGCTCCCGCTGAGCCAATAATTTTTTCTGATATTTCGACTGGACGACATCCACCAAGATGAGCACGGCAAGCACAAAGTAAAACGTGCTCTTTGCCATCGGCGTGATATGTTGCCCAAACAGTTGAAGCTTTGCCATGTGTCCCCCTTCACTCACTAGCATCACCCCGACGATAAAGAGGATGAACAGGCCCAACACCTCGTACATGCGATTTTTCTTGAGAAATTCAGCGACAAAATCAGCTGCCCACATCATCAACAAACCGCTGAAAATAATCGCCACAGCCATGATCCAGAAATTCTTCGTCAGAGCCATCGCGCTGAGGATGGAATCAAACGAAAAAACCAAATTCATGATCACAATCAAGACCACGGCCTTCTTAACCGATGTTCCTCCGGTTTTCCCGGGAGAGTTAGCAAGATCATCGATTGCCAACATGTGATAGATTTCCTTGACCGCTGTCCAAAGGATGAAAGCCCCACCAAACAACACAATCAGACTGTGACCGCTCAAGGACATCAAAATAAAATCGTTCTCTGGTAGAGGAAACCCAGGCAAGGGCTCCTCGAGCAGTTTGACCAGATTCACAAGCACGAAAAGCAGAGCGATTCGAAATGCGATTGCTAAACCAATCCCCCAACGCCGTACAATCGACTGCTTGTCGGCCGGTACGCGTTTGCTCTCGATTGAAATGTAGAGCAGGTTATCGAAGCCAAGAACAGCCTGAAGCAGCACTAGCATGCCCAGGGTAAAAATGCCGGAAAAGGACCAGAATGCTTGTGTTTCCCCTTCCGCATCGGCTCCAGTATCGGAAGCCAACTCAGCTAGCAGACCTGTGCCTTCAATAACCCCTGTCAAATCGATTAGTTCCAACATCGCGTTTTCTCCAGATCCAAATGCGACACAGATGCTCCCCATCACGCAAAAACATCACGCCATGGCTGCGAAGATGCTCGACAGAGTATGATGCGGAAAATTATATACGACTACCAGACGCCCCCAGATTCAGGTCTCCAGACTGATGAAAACGTTCCTTCCTCTTCTTCTATCGAGTATCGCCGTGCTTCTCACCGGATCCAACGTAACTGCTGATTCACCTCAGTACTACGAGATTCGCAGCTACCTACTTGGTGAGAAGGGTGATTCCGAGACAATCCATCAATATCTGCGTGATGCTCTCGTACCGGCAATGAAGCGGCAGCAGATAGGACCAATTGGTGTCTTTGCTAACGCGACTGAAGACGAATCGGACAGTCCACGCATTGTTGTTGTGGTTCCTTATGAAAACGCGGATGCGATTACCGTTTGCAAAAGTAAACTAGCGGAAGACGCGAAATATCAGGAAGCCGCAAAATCCTACTTGGCGCGGGGGCCAAAGAACTCCCCCTACCAGCGAATCGAGAGCGAGCTTTTGGTGGCGATGGACTGCATGCCCCTGCTAAAAGTCCCTGAGAATCAGCTTGAAAATCGCAGCCGTGTTTTTGAACTCCGCGTTTACGAAAGCGCCAACGAACGACTAGGCGACTTGAAAGTCCATATGTTCAATAATGGTGAGGTACCGATCTTTCTCGACTGTGGCATCCAACCCATCTTTATCGGCCAAGCGATCATCGGCCCCTTCACGCCCAATCTCAGCTATCTGACAGCCTACCCCGACGAAAAGGCAAGAAACGAAGCCTGGACAGCTTTTCGCTCACACCCGGACTGGCAAGTCTTAAAAAAGATCTCCAAATATGCGGGAACTGTGAGCAAAATTCACAAATATGTCCTGACGCCAGCTGATTATTCAGAAATCTGAGCGAACCGCTCTGCATTCTGATCGAGCACCAGTGTCTGACAGATAGTGCTTTACGCTTTACCCAGTCGTTAAAACCACTGTCAGACATCGAAAACGATCCTTGATTCCTTAGCCGCGGAGGCTGGGAATCGGCGCGATTTGCCGTTACGATTTGGCTCATGACACCAATGATGCGGCAGTACCACGAGGCGAAAGCAGCATGCGGAGACGCATTGCTGTTTTTTCGCATGGGCGACTTCTACGAACTCTTTCTCGACGACGCCAAAGTCGCTGCGAAAATTCTGGGTCTGAACCTCACCAGCAGGGACAAGGACAGTGATAACCCCACGGCGATGGCAGGCTTTCCACATCACCAACTTGACTCTTACCTGCAGAAGTTGATCAAAGCAGGTTTTCGAGCTGCTGTTTGCGAACAAGTTGAAGATCCCAAAACCGCCAAAGGCTTGGTCAAGCGAGAAGTTACCCGTATCGTCAGTGCAGGTACCTTAACCGACGATGGGCTTCTGAACCCCAACGAAGCCAACTATGTTGCGGCAGTCTGCCTGCAACATGACAAACGTGGTGGAAATACCAAGAAAGATCCGCAGGTGGGAATAGCATGGGCAGAGCTTTCGAGTGGTCGGTTTGAAGCCGGAACCTTTTCGAAGTCACGTATCGAGGATGAACTTGAGAGGATTGGTCCTGCGGAAGTAATTTTCCGAGAAGATGATGTTCACTTCAGTCCCGACACTACCGCACCATGGTCTTGGACTCCACGGCCGGCATGGAGTTTTGCTGAAGATTCTGCAACCGATACACTGTGCAAGCAATTCTCGGTGCACAACCTGGAAGGTTTCGGTTTTGAACCGACGGATGTGCCGGCCATCCGTGCCGCGGGAGCCGTCCTGACCTATCTTCAAGAGACACAACGAAGCGGCTTGGATCACTTTCAATCTCTTGCGTCCCACCGCCGCAGTGGCTTTCTGCAAATCGATGCAGCGACCCGACGCAGCCTAGAAATCACTCGCACACTTAGAAGTGGGTCTCGCGAAGGTTCATTGCTGGGCGTCATCGATCTCACCTGCACGCCAATGGGCTCTCGATTACTTGCAGATTGGATTTCAGCTCCACTGATTAACACAACGGGGATCAACCAGCGTCTGGACGCTGTTGAAATGCTATCAGCAGAAACAGGCTTTCGATCTGAGACCCAAAAGACTTTGAACCAGACGTTTGACCTGACTCGCTTGCTAGGTCGCATCGCCACAGGCCGAACTGGTCCGCGTGATCTTCAACAGGTGGCACGCACCCTTGCCAGCCTGCCATTGCTGAAATCCCAACTCGCCGGCAGACAACCTGAACGGCTCTGTTTTATCGACGCTCACCTGCACCTATGTCCTGACCTTCGGGAAAAACTTGACTCAGGGCTTGCTGACGAATGCCCCCTGACTGCCGCAGATGGAAATTTCATTCGCGAAGGATTCGATACCGAACTTGATGAGTTACGAACCCTCGCAAAGGGAGGCAAGGAATGGATTGCTGCCTACCAACGTGACCAAATGGAACAGACTGGAATTTCCAACCTCAAAGTTGGGTACAACAAAGTATTTGGATACTACCTTGAAGCCACGAATGCACATCGTGACAAAGTTCCCGACTTCTACATCCGCAAGCAAACGCTGAAAAACTGCGAGCGTTTTATCACCCCCGAGCTGA
Source organism: Rhodopirellula sp. (assembly GCA_002690925.1). Taxonomy (GTDB): domain Bacteria; phylum Planctomycetota; class Planctomycetia; order Pirellulales; family Pirellulaceae; genus Rubripirellula. The sequence continues at coordinate 9,171 of NZGD01000226.1, read as the reverse complement.
AGGAATACGAAGAGAAGGTTCTGGCTGCCGACGAAAAAGCATCATCGCGAGAACAGCTACTGTTCCAGCAACTTCGTGACGAAACGCACCGGCAGCTTTCAACGCTGCAGGAAGTGGCCATGGCGATCGCGGAACTGGACGCCTTGGCCGCGTTGGGTGAAATTTCAAGCCGAAGAGGCTGGGTGCGGCCAAGCTTGAATGACGAATCTGTTTTACGAATCAATGGCGGACGTCACCCGGTACTTGACGTCACTTTGCCCCAAGGTGAATTCGTTCCCAACGATTGTGTTCAATCGCCGGAAACGGGAATGATCTTGCTGATTACCGGTCCCAACATGGCGGGAAAAAGCACTTACATTCGACAAGTTGCCCTCATAGCCCTGCTGGCTCAGGCAGGCTCTTTTGTACCCGCTGACTCTGCAGACATCGGTATCGCTGACCGTGTCTTTGCTCGCGTGGGAGCGAGCGATGAGCTTAGTCGCGGTCAAAGTACCTTCATGGTGGAAATGGTAGAGACTGCAAGAATTCTGAATACCGCCACCTCACGCAGTCTAGTGATCCTTGATGAAATTGGTCGCGGAACGAGTACCTACGATGGGCTTTCACTTGCGTGGGCAATCACCGAGCATCTCCATGAACAGATTGGTTGTCGAACTCTTTTTGCTACGCATTATCACGAGTTGACTCAACTCTCCGAATCGCTGCCACGGGTATCGAATCTGAACGTAGCCGTCAAAGAGTGGGATGATGAAGTGGTATTCTTGCACCGCATCGTCGAAGGCGGTGCTGACAAGAGCTACGGTATACATGTTGCCAGGCTTGCCGGCATACCAGCTGAAGTCAACGAGCGGGCGAAGGATGTTCTTTCGCAATTGGAAGCTGATCATCGTGATGCATTTGATCGTCCAACCATCCAAGCACCGGGCCCGGATACAACAAACGGCCAGTACCAATTGACGTTATTCGGATTTGCCGATCATCCACTACTAGACGAAGTGCAAAAACTGGACGTTAATGCCATGACGCCGATGGATGCGATGAAATTCCTCTCGGATGCCCAACAGAAATTGAAAAACGACGCGCCATCGCAACAAGCTTCTCCGCCTCACCAAGCGTGAGAATTCTGAACAAGTTCCTGATATTGTTGCTGCAGCGTTGCCTTAAGTCTTGCCGTTCTTGCCGGATCTTCATCTGCAACATTTTTTGACTCGCCCATGTCTGTGCTAAGATCGTAAACTTCGATGTCAGTAAGTTCGGCATTCCGAACCAGACTCGCGTTAGCAACCGTAACATTCTGCATCTTGGCAAGTTTCCCACCATTTAATTTTGCCAAGACCTTCCACCGTCCATCACGCATGGCGACCTTGGCATCGTTGAGAGCACTGAAGTATGCCCAAACAAGTGGTTTCTCACGATCAAGCTGATTGCCTTTTAGTACCGGCAAAAAGCTTGTGCCGTCAAGGATAAGATTCGCCGGGACTTCGGCATTTGCTAAGGCACAAAAAGTGGGCAGCAAATCGAGTGCAGATACAGGCGTTGAAACAGGCTTGCCCGTCGCCTCAAGGTGGCCCCTCCAGTTCATGATGCCCGCCACGCGGAAACCCGCATCCGTGGTGTGCAACTTCATACCCCGAAGCGGCCCGGGACGACCATAGGAACGTGCTGCACCGCGATAGCGGTTCAATGTTTCTGGACCATTGTCCGAAGTGAATACAATCAGCGTGTTATCACGTCGATTCAGCTTTTCAAGTCCTGCAAGCAACTCACCAACGGCCGCGTCAACATTGGCAACGTTCGCAAAGTATTGTGCCTCATTACGATCCTTGGCTAACCCAAGATACGTTTCCACGAGAGCAGGAGGTGACTCGATTGGCTCATGAGGTTCATGAAACGCGGCATAGATAAAGAAGGGACGGTCAGGATCGCAGGTCTCGAGCCAAGTGATCGCCTCATCGACAACGATTTGACAACTGAAATCCTCAATCAAACCCAATGCATCTCCATTTCGAACATAATTACGGGGATGGCGGTGAGACGGAGAGGCATTGTTCTGTGTTGCCAGCCAATGGTCGAACCCAAAGTCGCCGGGTTGTGGTTGCCGGTCATTATTGAATTCACTGTTGCAGTGCCATTTACCAGCCATGCAAGTCTGATAGCCAGCATCCTTGAGCAGCTTTGCAATCGTAATTTCGGAAGCCCTCATGTGCACCAATTCACGTCGATTCTGAGTCACGTTCTTCGCTTCAGGAATCCAGTCATAGACACCTGCACGATTAGGACTACGTCCCGTAAGCAACCCAACACGCGAAGGCGAGCAGACAGGAGCAGCTGAATAAAAGTCGGTGAAGAGCACCCCCGTTTCCGCCAACTCATTTAGATGCGGAGTCTGGATGACAGGGTGTCCGTAACACTCCAGATCGCCATAACCAAGGTCATCGCAAAGCACAACGACGATATTGGGACGGTCCTCTGCCGCCCACGCATAGCCAAACAGAAACAAGAATGCGAATAAACAGCGAGCAGAAATGAACATACAAGCAGCCAGTTGATTGATGATCGGTGATGGAATGAGCCGGGTCCAAGTATACTCTGCCAAGTTTCATTTCGTCGTGACTGACGACGATTCTAACGCCTGCTCTGCAGTGCCTTACTCGGAAGATCAACAACAGTGAGAAGCAGCGGACTGGACCGAAACTGATACTGCGTTTAGGCTGAGGCCGGCGTACGTCAGCAGCAGATCCAATGAAGCCCGATACTTTTCTTAACCCCACTCACGCGGAGTCTCTCCTGAGCCCGATAATCTCACTTACCGGAGTTACAAAGCTCTACAGCGGCTTCCGGGCTCTGGACGATGTTTCACTGGAGATTCAACCTGGGATCACAGGTTTGCTTGGCCCAAATGGTTCTGGGAAAAGTACTCTTATCAAATCGTTACTGGGGTTGGTCCGCAATCATCAGGGCGCAGGTAGCGTGCTGGGTTTGCAGTGGCCCCGCGAAGTTCGTGAGATCCGTGATCATGTGGGCTACCTGCCGGAGGACGATTGTTACATCGCGGGCCTGACGGGGATTGAAGCCGTAGCATTCATGGCAAATTTGTCGGGTCTTCCCAAGACAGAAGGTCTGCGAAGAGCTCACGAGATCACGGACTTCTGTGACATCGGCGAAGAAAAGTATCGCAGTGTCGAAGCATATTCGACCGGCATGCGTCAGAAATTGAAATTTGCACAGGCTCTCGTGCATGATCCCCCTTTCCTGATCCTTGATGAACCAACCACCGGTCTTGATCCTGACCAACGTGATGCCATGCTTCGTCGCATTCGCACGTTGGCGAGGGAACACGGAAAATCCATTCTGCTATCCACGCATATCCTGCCAGACGTCAAGGCAGTGTGTGATCAAGTCGTCATTCTCGCTCGCGGCAAGGTACGAGTTTATGACTCGATGGAAAACCTCAGCAAACCGGCGCAACCAACACTGAACGTGATGATCTATGGGCAAAAAGATGCGTTCCTGAGTGCTCTCAGCAACGCGGGTTACGCCGTAGCTACCAAGGCGGATGGTACGCTTCAGATCACTGGCATAGGCGTCAATCAAATTTCTGACGTGTGGGACATTGCAGCAACCACCGAAACGTCCATTCGCCGACTCGCCCCGGCACAAAACTCTCTGGAAGAGATTTTCTTTCAAGCTGTATCCGCGTCGGAGCGTCCCTAATATGCCACTGCATGATCTCGGATATCGAAAGTGGGACGGCCAACGCAATCACCGTCTGATCCGCCCTCTGTTTGTCGCCCGAAGCGGAATCACGCTGATTTGGCGGCGACGAATGCTCAAACTGCTCTTGATGGTTGCATGGCTGCCCATTGCCATCCCAGCCATCGGTATTTTCTGCTTTGAGCAGGGAGTTACTGATGCGACGTACCGCAACGTTATCATCCAGACCTTGCAAGGTCCTATGGAACGCCCAGACCTTGCTGCTCAGATGCTACAAGATCCTGTTAGCATCCGGCATGAAGTTTGGTCTGCGTTGATTTTGGGATTTTTCCGAGTGCCGCAGGTGTATTCGATGGTCCTCTTGATAGGCCTTATCGCGCCCCTGCTGATTTCCTATGACCTTCGCAGCAAGGCCTACCTGCAGTATTTCTCTCGTCCACTCTCACCCAATGAGTACATCATTGGGAAGTCAGCGGTGATCTGGTTCTTTCTCGGCATGATCACGACGCTGCCGGGACTGACGCTTTACCTATTGGGGGTCTTACTTTCCCCAGAAATCTCGGTGGTGAGCATGACATGGGATATCCCGCTTCGGATTCTGCTTGCCTCCGTCGCGTTGATTGTTCCCACCACCGCGTTAGCAATTAGCTACTCGGCATGCACTGTGGAAAATCGCTATGCATCCTTTGCATGGTTTGCCACTTGGATCATGGGTTCGGTGGCTTATCAAATCCTTACCAACGCACCGCGCATGGGACGAGGTCGCAGGAATCGCTTCAATATGGATGTAGATACAGAACGCTGGCTTTTGGTTTCCCCCTACCACACACTCGGCAAAGTGGAAACGTGGATCTTCGGCCTCGATACTGGCGAAACATCGGTTTGGCCAGCGATATTGACCCTGCTCGCCATCACAGTGATTGGCACCCTTTTCGTTCGAAGTCGTCTTATCGCAAGGCTGAGTGTTTGATGATTCAACTTGAAAAGGTTTCCAAACTGTACGGCACTGTCATTGGAGCAAATGATCTTACAGTTGCACTGGGGCCAGGAGCGTATGGCATTGTGGGTCCCAACGGCTCTGGGAAAACAACGTTGATCAATCTTTTGACTGGACAACTAAGGCCCACGCTTGGCACAGTTTCTGTCTTTAATGAGGACCCATGGCGCAACCGCAAACTGCTGCGACGAATCGGCCTGTGCCCGGCAACCGACGTTCTTTACCCAAACGTGTCTGCGTACGAATGGGTCACTTATCAAGTCCGCCTTCATGGCCTTTCCCACGCGGACAGCAAGCAATGGGCCACTGAAAGTCTTGACCATGTCCAGATGACCGAAAATATGCACCGGCCGATGGGCGAATACTCATTGGGAATGAGACAACGAACCAAGATTGCTCAAGCGCTGGCACACCGACCGGAACTACTGATACTCGATGAACCCTACAATGGACTTGATCCCGTCGGTCGCCACCAAATGACCCAACTCCTTATCAAGCTTTCGGAGCAGGGTACCAGCCTGCTGTTCGCAAGTCATGTGCTTCATGAAATCGAAGAAATCACCTCATCATTTCTGCTGATACACGGTGGCCGATTACTTGCCTCGGGCACGGCAAGCGAAGTCGAGCAAATCATCGCCGATACGCCTCAGGAGGTCGTACTCTTCGGCCCTGATGTCCCCAAGTTGATTCCTCACCTGGCAGATCAAGCTTGGGTCGATTCGATCCAACTGCTTGCCGAACGAACCGAGCTCAGAATTGGGCTCCGCGATCCCTCAAACCTGTACCACTCCATCGCAGACTGGATCACTAAAGACCAACTACAAATCAATCAGTTCCAAACTGCCAATAGCAACCTCACTGCGGTCTTCGAATCCTTGCTGCGTCACCACCGTGGAGAATCAAAGTGAAGCCACTGCTTGTACTCGATGTTGTCCGCTTTGAGCTTCGTCGCTCACTATCACCGGGACGCCTTGCGATCTGGAGCATTCTTGTTCTGTTTCCAATCGCTCTGGTGGCCGCACTGCGTTTGCTTAGCAATCGAACTGCAGAAAACGCGGAAGCTTGGGGGATGGCACTGTACTTCCTGGTCCCCGAGGTGGTTTGCCTGCTCGGATTACTACTCTGGGCCACACCCGCAGTCAGCACCGAAGTCGAAGGTCAAACGTGGATCTATCTGGCGATGCGAAGATCAGGACGAAACTTGGTGCTCATCGGCAAATACCTCACCGCAGTGCTCTGGTCTTGCTCAGCGGCTTGCGTCGCAACCACGGCCTGCGCGATCATCATGGGAAGTGCCGGCGGGCTTCAACTTTGGTTTGTCATCTGTGTTCTCTCGCTTCTATCGTGCCTTGCACATGCTGCTCTCTACATCTTAATTGGAACCATCTTTTTTCGTCGCACGATGGTGACAGCTGTTTTCTACACACTGCTTGTTGAGTACGGCCTCGCCTTCGTACCAGCGATGGCCAATCGATTGACCATCAACTACCGACTACGCGGACTACTCGCTGACTGGATGGACTGGACCACGGCAAGAACGGTCACAGAGACCATTGGTGGGCAGGAAGCTGCATGGGTTCACGTGGTGGTCCTGCTGGCAACCTCCGTCGCATTACTATCGGTTGCTATCCTGAGACTGACGTGGACTGAATTACCCACACAACAGGAGGGCTGACTCGCATTCGCACAGCCAATCAGGATCCGCCTGCAAACTACCCATTGCCGACAGACCGCGGAATAGCATCTGAGCAGGAATTGACGGTCAACTCAGAGACATGGTCGCACACGGCGCATTGCCGCTAAGCAACTCATAGACAGACACCAAATTTAAACCATGGCTATGAAGCGACAAACATGAAACTGCTGCGCGACTCGACCAGTGCTTGTATGAAGAAGCCTTCCAAAACGCACGTCACGCACGTCTCACAGCAAACTTGTTTCGCCCGCCGAGCTCGGTATCCTACAGGTCTTCCTACAGGTCATTGGGCGGAGCATTTCACAGTCCACCCCCAAACATTTCGCATCCATCACGAGAACCTTCCAGCCGTGCAAAGATTTCTGTTGCCGGCAAAACCTTCGGATTACAATTTTGGCACGGGTCGCTTTGCAACCTTTTTCAGCATGCGTGCCTTGTCGTCCTGTGCAGGCCGAGGGACGTTGTTGTTATTGTTGTTCCCGGCTCCTCGAGGAGCTGGAGGTGCAAGATCCGTGAAAGATTCTTCCCACTTCCAGCCGATCGGAACGGAAAGTTCCTGTTGCGCGAGCAATGCCCATGGGGTGCCTTTGTGCTCGCTGGCGACCGCCTTCAGAAGTTCGGTAGCCGTTTCCGCCTCGTTCTTCCACTTACTTCCAACCGAGATTTCCTCGCTTGGTGCGAGCTCCCATGTGTTGTTTTTTCCGTCCTCAAACGACATGCCTCGCTTAGCTTTTGCGAGCATCGCGTTGTAGGTTTCAGTTCGCACCTTCTGAGCCAGAACGCGTCCCATGGCGAGATCAAACCCGGCCTTCCATCGCAGGCTTTGCTCTTCATGACGAACTTTCATACCCGGATTGAGCGTCTGTGCCATTCGCACGAGCGTGGGTTCGAGTTTTGCGGCATCCTGCTGAGCAGCAGTAAGATCGCCCACCAATTGTGGGTCACTCATCTTCACAAATCGTGTTTTGGGTCTCGCCAAGCCACTTGCAGGCTTCATTTGTGCTGCACTGACCAACGCTTGACGTAGCGGGCTGGCTTTTACCATGTTCACGTAGTCCTGCTGGGACAAATAGTCCGGGCGATAACGTGACATGGCGACAGGATCGAAAAAGTATTTGAGGTCTGACGCATAGGGATCGATTTCACCACGGTTGACCTTACGGTTGACATTGCGATTGGGATGGACAGTGAAGTAAATACCACCGGTCTCATAACAAAGTCGTGTAAGAGCATAGGGTCCAAATCCACTGTCGATCACAGGCTCAGCCTCGAAATTTGCCGTGAATCCGACCTGCACGCGTTCAGGTAAAAAAGTCTCAGGACCTTGATCAACCTGAGCCCATTGTGGTGATTGGTCATACTTTGGATCGGGATCAACATACTTCACAAGGCTATGTGCCCGTCCAAAAGGAGCAGGAACCCCGATGACATACACTGGGATCGCAAGTTTTCGGCAGGAGCTGATCGATTGCTCCAGCATGTTTCCATCATCACCTTTTTCATCCGTTACCACGACGAACAACACATTGCGTTGAGGCTCCCGGCCAGAACGCATCCGCCGAAACCCCTTGTATTTGTCAGCGGCCGATGAGATAGCGCTGAACACCTTCTCTTCACCGGTCGAGTCGACTTGAATGTTGTCAACAATGGCTTTGATTTCTTCCAGATCCTCGGTGGGCTCTTCCGTGTAAAGTGTGACGTTGCTGCCGAATCCGATCACAGATGTCAGTAAAGGCTGTTCACTTTTGTCTTTCGAAAATGCCTCGATTTCACTGGCCTTGGCAATTCCAAGTTCGGTGTAAATTCTCTCGAAACGATCCCGAATCTCCTGACGTTGACGATGCAACGAACCACTTTGGTCGAACAGCCAAACCACAAGCGTGGGACGCTCTTCCAGCGATTGCAGAATTTCGAACGTCAGGCGGTCGACGGCACCCTTTGCACCCTGCGTGCCTTGGCCAACTTTTCCCTTCAAATCTTCCAGTTTGTCCAAGGGAGCGACGGCCTGCTCGAACATATTGTTCACCTCGATCTGGCCCAACTCAGCCGGATCAAGTTCAACTGGATTAGGAATTTCAGCTTCCTCCGAAAAGACTGCTGCCGAAGCTTCTGCCATCTCCATCTCGGCGTCGCTGTTCGCTCCCACCTCAGTCTGTTCAACCTCACTGTAGGTGATCTCCTCGATTGTCTCGATTTTCTCACGTTCGTACTCTGGCGGCGAAACGAGAACCACCGCTTCATCGTCCACCTCGGCACGAAGTGGTACGAGAGCCAAGGTGAGAATGATGATCAGATGGACCAACATGCTGCCGATGAGAGCCGTCGCCTCCTCATTCTCGAGCAACGACTCATCCTCCAGCTCTGCCTCATCCCAAGCATCAACGCTTTCGGCACCGTTTTGCGGTGTCCTGTCCGATGGTTGATTCGACTCTGGGCCTGAAGAAGGAGGGGTCATGCTTGACATCGCTAACTGCCTTTGAGGAGGAATTCACCCAAATTGGTGCTTTCAGTGGAATCGGTGTTTACCGACCACCAACAAGATATTTTCACCCAACCCACACAAACTTTCAACTTGGAAGCTGGATAAGTTTCATGTTCCTGCGAAAATCGACTCACAGTTGTAACGGCCATCCGCCACGCATGTACCCCAAGGCAGATCTATCTTTTAGCATCTTCCATCAAATAGCTGAAATGAAGGTTAATACACCAGTTCAAAACAACGCCGCCACAACAAAACGTCGACTCCAAGCTGCAACCACCCCCT
>NZGD01000225.1 GCA_002690925.1 Rhodopirellula sp. | reverse complement strand
TCCCCGTCATGCTTTCGCTCATTTCCAGATTTAACAACACACCTTTCGGCGCTAGGAGGGCCGCAAGTTGCTTCAGGCTGGCTTCTGGGTCTTGGGCGTATCCCACGACTGCACCTACACAGATGAGTCCAAAAATACCATCGTCCAGCGTGGTCGTAGATTCAAATTCAATGCCGCATTCGTCACCGACAGAATCTTCAGGGTCTTGGGAGACTAACTCTTGTGAGTGGAGGTGTTGTTTGGTTGCCAACTCACTCATCAAGTTGATTTTCTGCGGCGTTGAAATGTCGGCAGTGGCCACTTCATGCCTCTCTGAACCCAATTGGCGTTTTGCTGCTTTGGCGAGTGTTGCCCGCAGGAAGTTTGGTTGCAGATCAGTGGACAGAAGTGAAGAACCGGGGATGCGATTGAGAAAGTGGAGCCCCAGTAATCCGGTACCGCAACCAGCATCAAGGATGCGGCTTCCGGGTGGAATTTCGATTTCAAGATCCCGCAGGAAACGATCGATTCCGCTCTCAAAGCCCATTGATTTAAGGAAGAAATCGTAAGCCTGACTGCTCTTATAGAGTCTTGGACTAACCATCGTTTGGGTGGGCGTTCCTGAGGCGGGATGATGAGCTGGCGATCCACCAACGGCAGTGTCGTAAGTATTTGAATGGATGCAACGTGCTGCGGCAATCAGGATCAATGGATTTGGTACGAATCGCTTGATTATTGGCGATTTGTGGCATCTTTGAACTCGGTTCGAGAAAGAGATCAGTCGGGCAACTGCTCTTCTGGAACTTCTCTGGTCGCCGTCTGGTGGCCGGGGGCATTCGGGCTCAAGAGAGAGCGAGACGTTGGTTTAGTGTCGTGGAATCAGGGATTCTGCTCCTTGCTGGGTGTGTCCTCTGTGAGACGCTCCATGGCCTCAAGCAAATTCTCTGCCTCCGTGAATTTTTGCTGCTGTAAAGAACGGTGGATTAACTGCATCGTTCTTTGGATTTCCTGAAGTCTTCGTTGAAGCGATTCCGCTTTTCGCACAGATGCTTCCAAGCGTTGCATGATTGCTTGGGGAGGATCATGATCGTTCGATCTTCGCGTGGAATTTGGGCGATTCCCTGGATTCATGAGCTGATTTTTGGCACTTGCATATCGTTTGCGAATGAACCGTTTCATCGAATCAACAATGTCGGCATAGTTCTCATCGGTGGTTGCGGTCGCACGTCGCTTTGGAAAGGGATCGTTCTTAAGTTCGTCTTCTATCAGCGCTAGCTTTGAATCGAGCGTGTTGCACAATTGCTGCGGGTTGAAATGACTTTCCAGTATTTCCAAAGCGATTGCTCGGTATCGTGCCAGCAGTGTCGGGTTTTGGACAATACGCTCGAGCAGTGGGTTTTTTGTTCCTTGCGGGATGGGCCAAGCAGCATTCCAATCCTCAAGAACATAGACTTTCCCAAAAGCAACTTCGCAAAATCCAACATCAAGATCCCATGGCAGGTAATACCATTTACTCGCCGTGGGGTCATGGTACAGATAATAGTTATGTGGCCCCCAGCCGGTTAGTTGATCGAAGGCCCCAGATAGGAGCATGACAGCTGTCGTCTGCAGGAAATCTTCAGTGTCAAATATCTTCGACAGCATCTGTTCGAAGTTTTCGTTTGGCACCTGATTGATGTGTTTGATGAGCGACAGTAGTTGATGGACTTCCTGCTCTGACTCTGCTTGCTTGTTTTTGGGTTCAAACGCTTTGCTGTAGCTTTGGGGGTTATCCCCTATGTAACGTAATTCTCCCCCCGGACCACCAAGGTCATTCTTCCAAAGTCCACCAGGCTTGCCCGGAAAATGACGACTGATGAAAGTGTCGTCAATGCGTTCAACATTTACATAAACGCCAGCGAATTGTTCGTTGACATACAACTTCGCGAAATTGCAGCGATGGGTTTTATGCCCCAGTTTTCGAAGAATATCGGTGATGATCGGTTCGCTGAAAAGACTGCCAAATTGAACACCATTGTCCAGCGATATACGCTCCAAGCCAAGAAAACGTTGCTGCTTGTTGTACTTGCTGAATTTGATCAGGTAGCTGCGTTTGTGCTTCTGGTTGGGATTGGCAGAACTGTTGCCTTTGAATCGCACTCCGACTTGATCCAAGGTTTTTTCATTCCATTTAAGACGAGCTGGAACATAGATGCATTCAGGCAGGGCCGCCTTCATTTTTTGTTGATCAGACTCAGAAATTTGCAACTGAATGGTTTGTACTTGATTGGGTGCGTAAAACGTTTCCTGTTGTCGTTCATCAGCGTCGGGAGCAAAGGAGTCGCTCGCAAGAACATCCTGTCTGGGCATCTGTGAGTCAGAGCTGTCGGGTGTTTGTGCGACGATGTTTATGCCTGCTGGATGCATCAGCAGTACTGTGATTATCGGTAGAAAATTGAATCGCATTTCGATTTCCGAGAGATGAAAGACCCGTGTTCCTAAGAATTATTTTAGACCATTGTCCCGGAAAATTGCGAGTGCTTCTTTGTGGGAAGAAAGTGTAGCTCAACTTGCTTCGCTAACTTGAAGAGCGGTGGAACGCCAGTTGGATGATGCTGTCTCGTGTTGAAGTTGCTTAAGTGCGGCAGGCTCGCCCGGGATTCCTGTTAATTGCCTGTTTCTTTGTAAATTCATGTACGGCGAGTTCGCGTGACCTGCTGTTGACACAACATGGTGGCTTGTTGTGCAACACACTTGCTCGAGGTGGCCAATGTTTCCTCGGTGTGTGCGACTGCCGAAGTCAATGTCCGAAGGCCAGGTTCATTGGGCCAGGCAATCAGGCTCGAATGCCTTGGCTGAGGTGTCTTCGTTTCCGTTGCGAGCGGCAGTTCCGTTATCAGCAAATATGGCGTTGGTTTGGCTGAGACTGTGACGGTGTTGGGATGAACAGTCTTGGCGCGGATTGTCTTGATGCAGTGAAAAATGTGCCGCGGAGTGCTGTTGGTAGGACGCTAGGTGTGCGCGACTGGAGATGTCATGGTGATGTTTTCCATGAATCGTAAAAAAATTCGAAGGCCTCAGCTGAAATTCAATTGACCGGGGTATGCTACATCGTCAGAAAGGCTGATGTTGGTGGCAATCCTTGGCTGAATACTTGCTTTTCGCATGGCTGTCGAAACGACGTTGAGGCACTCTTGTGGAACGCTGCGCAGAGGTCTGAAGTGTTTAATGGCAGCTGACCGTGAAAAAAATCCTTCACCATAGTGCCGTTGGTTAGCCAGGAATTGACTTACCTTTTGCTCTTCCCGTCATTGGTGTTCGCTGGTTTACCTGAGTTAACGCGACGTAATGTGATTGCTCGCAGGTCCATTAGCCAGCCTGTAATTTCATTTTCTGGTCCGAACCGGATCGAGGTTGCGCCTTTTTTTAGTTCCAAAGTTCCAAGGCTAAGTTTGCGATATTCATCCCAGCTTCCAGTACTCACGACGGTTGCCCGTAATACCTGGTTTGAACAGTTCAAGCGGCAAGTGTTCTCTGCCGCAACATCGGGGCAAGCATAATCCACATGGACTTCATAATCACTGCTAACGGGGACTTCGATGAGCCACGTTACATATTCGTCGCTTTGGTTCCAGAAGCCTATATTCCCGTAAGTTGGTTCAAGGCGGAATTGTTCACCATGCATTTCGCACGCTGATGCCTTCAAGTGCAGTGTGCCGTCTGAGTCTGCTTTAACGGTGGCAGGAATGTTTCCAGATTGCGATGGAAGTGAGTGGCTCTGGGTTGTATTGGATCCATCATTTAGGAATGCAATCAGGTGACTCATCTGTTTTGGTGTGAGATTCTTTTCCATGCCTGCTGGCATCAGGGATTGACCTGTTGTTTGGAGCCTTTCAATATCGCTGCGAACGATAGTCTTGGTTTTTCCATCGGCAAGTAGCACTTCTATCGTAGTGCTTGTCTCTCCTGCAATGATTCCTGAATGCACGACTCCGTCAAACGTAAGCACACTGTAGCTGAGGTACTTGTCCTCAACCGCCGCGTCTGGATCGAGGATGGCTGTCACCAATGCATTGGCTGATCGGTTCTTAAGAGTGGTCAAGTCAGGCCCAACCTTGTTGCCGATACCTTTGAAATGGTGGCAGGTACCGCAATGCTCTGTGAAAAGTTGTTTCCCAAGCAGGAGGTCGCCGTTGGGGGAAATCGATGATTGATACTTGCTAATAAGTTGCACGCGTTCTTTTGACGTCTGGGATGAGTCAAATAGTTTTTTTGCCTCTGCTTGCAGTTCCTTATCAGCATGGCTGGTAAGTCGTTGCTGATGTAGCAGGCTTATTGCGTTGATTGGAATGGTTTTCGTGCTGATTGCCGAGAGGAGATCATGTGCTGTTGATTCGCGCGACAGCAGGCTTTCGACCGCGGCAGAGCGGACATCAGGGCTCATGCCAGTGAATCGCTTTAGTATCTCCTGAGGATTCGTCGGAGCGAGAACTTTTGTGGTTGCTGTCTGTATTTCGATTGGTTCGTTACTGGATAAAAGTTCGAGTAATGTTGCACTTTGCTTGGCCGTGCGTCCCGATAATTCGATTGCCGCAATCCGGACACTGACCGGGATTTCATCGTCATTTGCTGTGATCAAAGCCTGTGCCAACGCCTTGTTGATTCTCGCCACCGTCTGCGGTGGCAGTTCGTTACTTTGACCGTCCATTACAGTCAGTATCGTTTTAAGTGAACGCATGCTGGCGACGGATGCAGGGGAAGATTCCAGCTGTTTTAAAAGCTCGCTCACAGTCCGATTCAAAAATTTCACATTGTTCATTCGTGATGCCATTTCGAGGATGGTTGGTCGAAATGACTTCGCAATACCGGGATTCCTTGAAATCGCAGCATAGAAGGCAGCCAGGTTTTCGCGGTTCAGTGAGCTTATAATCGCGGCCTTCAGGTAGGGGGCGTTTTGTGTCTGCATTGCTAATGCAGCGAGCCCCGTAACACCAGCGTTCCCGGGTGCGGCTCCGAGCGAGTAGGCGAGTTGCAGGAGTACCATCGGGTCCTCATCGCTTGTGATGTGTTCAAGCTGCCGCAATAGTTCCTGTGCTGGAGATTCTGCGGATGAGATGTGGGTTTCGCTAAGTCGAATTGCATGGCGGCGAACCGTAGCTGAGGTATCGTGAAGGGCGGTTGCTAACAATTCTGGTGTTGGCAGAGTGATGCCAGCCAGCGTGCACAGAGCATGCAGTCTTCCCATCTCTGATTTTCCGTTTGCGGCCAAACGCTCTAGCTTTTCAGTGACTGCAAAGTCGCGTCTTGTCACAAGTTCTTGCTGCGCGAGGTCCCGAACTCGCCCATTGCGGGAGCTCAACAGATCAGTGAGGCTGGTTGAGTCCAGTGTGCTCAGTTTGGTGATGGGACGTGGTGGGGTGTCAGTGGGTAGCACACGATAGATGCGTCCGCGATCGTGTCCAGCACGAAGAAAAAGTTCCTTCTCTCGTTTATCGTCTATCCACTCTGGATGCTCAATCACCAGACGGTACATGTCGACGATCCATAATGCCCCATCGGGGCCTGTTGTGACGGTGGCTGGTCGAAACCAACTGTCGGTTGAGGCTAGAAATTCGTGGTCGGGACTTTCTGTGGGACGCGTGCTCTTGAAAGAAACACCGTCCGGGGTCAGTTTTCGCCGGTGAATAAGATTGTGCACGGGGGCACAGGTGAAAGTGTCACCGAGGTAGTTGTTTCCCAGTAGGGTGTCGCGGTAGACCATGGTGCTGCAGGCAGACGTGAATTTGTGACCAGTTCCCGCAGCAGGTGGTTGATATCCTGACCAGTGGCTGAGAACACGCGATATCGGATACAACTGTGTGTTGTCGACTCGTGCAATGTCACGCCGTGGTGCGGGTGCTGCAACAAAAGGATTGCGACGCATGTAGTGGTCTGCCAGCACGAAATGCCGAACTGGCAGCGGATTGCTACAGCCAAACCAATTTCCATGATCATCGCGATGGCGTCCAAATTGAGTCCGCCCTGTTTGAAGATCGATCTCCCCAAGATCAGGAAGTATTCTCAGGTCCTGCCCACCTAAGTGGACACGTTTGCCAGTTTTTAGAGATTCGACATTACCACCGCTGTCACCGTTGGCAAGATAAACCCAGTTGTCGAGTCCGCGTTCAAAGCCATTGACTCGGTGTTGCTGATTGCCTTCGCCAAAACCGACGTACAGGTCTTCGATAATTTCAGCTCTGCCATCGTCATCGCGATCAGCAGCAAAGAAAATGCTGGGCGCGGCACTGACAATGACGCCATCCCGCCATGCCATCACTCCAGTGGGGTAGGGTATGTTGTCCAGAAACAAGGTAGACGAATCGTACTTGCCGTCTTCGTTTGTGTCTTCCAGATAACGTACTCTTCCACCAGGTTTTCCACGGTCGTCCATGCCCAGTGGATAGTCTGCCATTTCGACGACCCACAGTTTGCCATCGGAACCCCAGTCGATCGCTACAGGGTCCATCACAAGTGGTTCGGCAGCCACTAATTCAACCTTGAATCCCGACTGCACTTCGATCGAACCAAGTGAGCGTTCGGGAGTTCTCGGCCCCGGTTCGGTTTTTCCCAGCAACTGGGCGAATGATCGACGGTCTACACCATCAGGAAGGCGATTGGTGTTCTCGTTCTGAACCCACATGTGTTGCCTAGCAAACCAGACGCCATTGTTGGTGCCATTGCGAACGATCAAAGGGATGTCGTCTACTTCCTCGACAACGCGTGAGTACAGTCCTGTGTCTGTGTCAAACAGCTGAATGCCAGAAATCTTTCCATTGCTGAAGATGACGTCATCGTTTCCATCCTCATCCAAGTCGACAAAACGCACCCCATTGTCATTGCCAGAAAGATCAACCAGTGGGGCGGGGAACGGACCCGCCTCGACCCATTCACCTTGCTCATTGATCCGCATGATCACTTGCTGTTTTTCATTGGCGATGATGATCTCTGCAGTGCCGTCATCATCCACGTCACGCAGGCGAACACCCTGATCGACCCCACGAATTGATGTTGCAATGTTCACGAGAGAACTGGGGAGCGTCTTGCGATTGAGTTTGCCTTCGGAAAAATCATAGGTAGCTTGTTCCTGGTCGTGGTTGACGAGGATCGAGAAGGTCGACTCTGGTGTAAGTCTTCCTATTTGTGCTCCGTGGTTAATGCGTCGTTGACCGTCCGCAGATGTGAATGTCACTTCATGTGGGTTCGAAAGCCATTGTTGTTGTGTTGGTTGCCAAACACGTATGGTTTTTTTGTTCTCGTTGCCGATCACGACGTCGAGGAATCCATCGTCATTCACGTCAGCAATCCGCACTCCATTGTCTTCACCGGAACTTGGTGAGCGGAGTGGTTGGTCAACGAGCAGATTTTGGTTGATGCGATCCACGCAGTCTTTGAAACTGAGGAACTTGACCCGTTTGCCGTATTTTTTGTGGGCATAATCAATCAACTCAATGACCTGATCGTTTCTGATCCACCCGTGAGGGTGGAACACCAGATTGAACATGCCCTTTTTGATCACAGTCGCGTCGAGTGCTGATTTCATGTCGGCGACAGTGATCGGATTGTTGGGTTGGTGTAGATGTTGAGCCTCCCAGTCGCTGGGGACCATGCAGGGAAATTGCCAGCACAATTTTCCAATCACATACGGATAGGGATAGTTTTCGATTGTGTTGACAAATGAGGGAAAGGGGATGTACTTCTTCATTTTGGGATTGCCATCGCTGTCGACGACAAGATGTTTTGGCAGTTCAGGGTCCTGGCTGTTGAACACATTGAAGACGCTGCTGTCTGCTTGCAGGTAATTTCCCAAAGGCGTTTGTCGATTGAATATCTCGCTCCATAAACGAGGGCTGGGGGTGTTGCGTGAATCACAGCAGGGTGTTCGGAATGCGACAGGCTGATTCCCGCGGATGGAAGCCATCAGGTCCACGCATCGATCGTAAGTTGATTTGGCTGTGTCAAAGTGATCGCCCTGCAAACAGGGACAGGGATGGTCCACGGTGTGGACTTCGATTGACAAGCCTTCGTTGATCCAACGTTGCAGTTGCGGATCGTCCGGATTCACGTTGCAGGTCATGATGCTGACAGGGGCGCGACCTTGTATGGTTTTGAGCCGTTCAAGAATTGGCCGCAGGTAGGCTTCATACAATGCCGGATCACGCATGTCGTCGATAGCCAGGGTGACGACTGCATCGACCCCGGGATCTCCCACCCATTGCGGAGTTGTCAACTTCGGAAATGTGGTGCCCGGGTAGTAAGGTTCGGAATACTCGGAAAGGTAGGCATGCGGATTTTCAGCACATGCCGATGGAATGCCAGGAATCGATAGGAGAAACCAGATTGCCATGACCAAGTTTGTGGTCAGCTGCTTCAGGCTGGTTGTCATCAGTGCCCTCAGAACGCGTGCTAGTTGGAAATCTCGATCCATCTTTTGGCAGGTTGCAAATACCCACTTCGTCCAAGATGGTTGTTTGTGGTGCAGTCGCTGCAGCCAATCTCATCCAAAATTGTACCGGATGCGAAATCAGATTTTGGTTAGATCTCCTGTTCTGTTATGATTGATTTTATCAAAGCGAACGCAAACGCCGCTTCCCGCCTTCATCCTCAATCTGGTGTTCCAACTGATGAAAACCCGCCATTTGTGTGTTTTTGCCGCATGGAAGAAAATGCTGATTGGGCTTGTTGCAGGCACCGCCACCCATGCCCGTGCAGAAGATGATTTTGATTTTCAAAGTAAAATTGGCGAAGCAAACCCTGTAGCTCACTGGACATTCAGAGAGTCAGAAGGATTGGGTGATGGTGCAATCTTGGCACCGGGCCCAAGAGGTCCTGTGCATCCCGGCTTTTCAGTGGGCAATACGGCGGTTGCTCTGAAGGATGGCGCGCATCTCGTGATTCCAGATGAAGGAAGAGAGTCTCGATTTGATTTTGATCTGGGAGATTCATTCTCGGTGGAAGCCATGGTCAAGCCAACCGAGTTGAAGGGGTATTCGGCGATATTGACCAAGGGCAGGACCTCCAATGCTGGATTTCCGAGCGATAATCAGAATTGGGCTTTTCGGCTGACATCGGTAGGCGGTCGGGCAGGGGTGAATTTCCTGTTTCGTAGTCGAGCAGGAGAGCATGGGGCTGGTGATTGGCATCGCTGGACCAGTACAGAAGGATTTGTGGTGGGCTCAGGTTGGCATCATGTTGCCCTTTCCTACACCTTTGGGAAACCGGATTCGATCAGAGCTTACATTGACGGCGACGAGGTAAAGGGCAAGTGGGACATGGGGGGGGCAACAACGGCACCGCCCGTCGTGGACGATGATGAAGTTTGGCTGGGATCGACGATGGGAGGAAACCGTGGGAACTCTTTCCACGGGACACTGGATGAGGTCGCGCTGTACCGCCATGTGGTCCCTGAAAAGACATTCAAAAGCCGATTTGAATATGTCCCTCCACCTTTGGTGCTGCCTGATCACAATTCTGGCGTTTTGCAGGTCAACATGCATGGGCCATTGAGTAGTGATGGATCTTTCCCAAATGATCCGGGCGAGCCGCTCGCGACGTGGCAGCAGGCAGAGTTGGGGTTTCTGCGATTACCAATGAAGTACAACGATTGGGGCATCCGCGAAGACTGGGGCACAGCCGTCATGGTTCGGGCGGTCACCGAAATTGAATTGGAGCCTGGTGAATACGAGTTCCTGCTCAGGAGTCGTACCGCGACCAGGTTGTTCATTGATCGGAAGCAGGTGGTTTCAATGCCCAAGCAGAAACGCGGTGGCGGTGCGCACAATCATGTGAAGCCAATTCCCGAAGTTGTGCGACCAGGCATGCGACCCTCTGCCATGGATGATGTTGAAAAAATCATTTCATTTTCAAGCTTGGGTGGACACCATGTGATCGTGATGGATGTCATGGTGGGTGGGCCGCGATTGCGTCTTGATTTCGGTGAGCCGTGCTTAGCCATTTCCAATGGCTCGGACATGTTTCAATTGCTCACCCCCGGCCAGCAAAGTGGCAGTCCACTGACTGATGAGGGTTGGCTGGGGTTCGTTGACCGTCTTGGGAAGCAACTCGATGCAATGGATGTCGAACACCGTCGGCAGGCTGACCAGCAGCAGGGTTATTGGAATGCGAGACATCAGTACGCTGCAGAACGTCTTGCCGGAAATTCAACTGACAAGGACATTGACCAATTAGTTGGTCAACGGATTGCCAGGGAAAAACAGAAGGCAGGGGATCCTGATTCGTTCTTCAATCAACACGTGCGTCCCATCTTTGCCGAGCACTGTTACCGGTGTCATGGTGAAAAGGAACGTGGCGATTTGAATTTGCATTCTCAGGAAAACCTTTTTGCTGGTGGGGAATCCGGTGATTCAGCAGTTGTGCCTGGGAAACCAGATGCCAGTTATCTGATGGAGCTGGTGGCTTCTGACTCGGGAGATCGGATGCCTCCACAAGGAGAGGGTTTGAATGGAAAACAAATTGAGATATTGAGAAAGTGGATCACTGAAGGTGCCCGTGTCGATTCAACACCTGTTGCCATCGCAGAAACGCTTCCCATCCTCGATGATTTGACCTTTTTAAGAAGAGTGTGGCTTGATCTGGTAGGTGTTTCTCCGCCGGTGAGCGTGGTACATCAATTCCTGGAGGACGGGGACCACGGGAAACGATCACAGATGATTGATCGATTGTTGGCAGATGAGCGGTGGGCTGATAATTGGGTAGGGTATTGGCAAGATGTGCTGGCTGAGAATCCAAATCTACTCAAACCAATGTTGAACAACACCGGACCGTTCCGCTATTGGATTTTGGAATCGCTGAGGGACAATAAACCCATGGATCGGTTCGCAACAGAGCTGATCACCATGAGGGGAAGCATTTGGGGTGGTGGCGCCGGTGGGTTCAGTGTCGCAACGTTGAATGATGTGCCAATGGCTGCCAAGGCCCACATCATCGGAACAGCATTTCTTGGTGTTGATATGAAGTGCGCCCGGTGTCACGACGCGCCCTATCACTCAACGACGCAGGAGACATTGTTTCAATTTGCGGCAATGCTGAAACGGGAACCCATCAAGGTGCCTGCGACCAGCAGTGTACCTGCAGCCTTCTTTGAGCATGTCAGTGCTGGAGGGCGTGACCCGTTGATTGATGTTACTTTGGACATTGGTTCAAAAGTAAATCCGACCTGGCCTTTCGAACCGGTCAGTGAAGAAGACTTGAGTCGGCTGAGTCTAAATCACGCAGATTCGCGTGCCAAGGTTGCTGCAAACGTTACGTTCTCGCGACGGTTTGCTGAGGTGATCGTGAATCGTCTTTGGAAACGGTTGATGGGGGCGGGATTAGTAGAACCGGTTGATGACTGGGAAGGCCATCAACCTTCGGATCCTGCTTTACTCGGTTTTTTGACAGATGAGTTCATACGTGGCGGGTATGATCTTCGCTTGTTGACTAGGCAAATCACGAATTCAAAGCTTTATCAACGAGCGGCGCAGGATGTTCCAGCGAATCTTGTCGAGTCAGATCGCTTTTTTGAAGGACCCTACCGTCGTCGACTGGATGCGGAGCAGATTGTAGACAATGCTTGGCATGCTGCGGGACGAGAAATGAATCTTGGGTATCTGACAATGGATATCGAGGGACGCTTGGCACCCGATTACTTCATGAACTTTGGTCAGCCTGAACATGCCTGGGAGTTGACCACCATGGCCAATGAGCGAGACCGTCCAAGTCTTGCGATGCCAAAGATGCAAGCCGTCGTTGATACCCTGCTTGCGTTTGGCTGGCGTAACTCGCGTCAGGAACCAACGTCGCACCGCATTGAAGAACCGAACCCCTTACAACCCGGTGTATTGGCAAACGGTGTGATGGGATCATGGTTAACTCAATTGACTGACGATTCAGAATTGACAAGAGTTTGCATTGAAACTGAGTCGGTGAGTCAATTGGTTGAAACACTGTTTCTTCGTTTTCTGACGCGTTTGCCAACGCCGGCAGAAAAACAACGATTTGTTGATTTGTTGAGCATTGGTTTTGTTGAACGCATTGTACCCAAAGAACTTTTGCCACCGTCCGTGGAGTTGGAACGTATGCCATACGTTTCATGGTCGAATCATCTTGATGGTGCTGCAAATTTAATCAAACAAAAACAAGAAGAAGCCGCGCGACGAGGCGACCCGCCAACTCGCTATTTACGTGACAGCTGGCGAGAGCGTGCAGAAGATGCCATGTGGGCACTGCTGAACTCTCCCGAGATGATCATTTTACCTTGACCGGTAACAAACTAGTCGGTGTGGAAATGATGATGCAGGTTGTTCTGGGGCATAACGAATTCACTTCCTGGTGAGACCATTGGATATGAAACGACGAGAATTTCTTCAAGCTTCTGTTGCTACTTCTGCCACAATCATGATGGGTGGTCTGGCTCATGCCTCATCGTCGGTTCCACTTGGTAAAGCCGAGCATTGTGTGATGTTGTGGCTCGGCGGCGGAATGTCGCAGATCGATACCTTTGATCCAAAGAAACGCGGGGATGCGAAGCAGAGGAAAGCTGGCTCCTATTACGATGCGATTGATACCGCTGTACCCGGGGTTCAGGTTTGTGAGCATCTTTCGAAAACGGCTCGGATGATGGAAAACGTGACGGCGATGCGAACGCTGAATCATGATGTCGTTGATGAACATGCTGCTGCCGCAAATCGGATGCATACAGGTAGGCCCACCGGTGGCACCGTGACTTATCCATCGCTAGGGTCAATTGTCGCTGATCAGCGTGGTGCGGTCGCAGAAGGTGTGCCGGCTTACATGCTGTTGGGTTACCCAAATATTGCTCGGGGTCCCGGGTTTCTTGGTCCCAAGGCTGGTTATGTCTATTCAACCAATATCAACTCGGGGCCCGCGGGACTTGCTCGACCAAAATCGATTGCTGCGGATCGGATTGAAAGACGGGAAGGATTGCTGGATTCGGTTCGTAACGCAGGTTCAAACCGATTTCGTGGTGACTCAAAATTTTCCCAATACGATGCAGCTATCGCTGAGAGTTTGCGGTTAGCCGGCCCTGAGTTCATGAAGGTTTTTGATCTCAGTCGTGAACCTGATTCTCTCCGGAATGAATACAAGAGTGAATTTGGTCAACGCTGTTTGTTGACGCGACGTCTTTTTCAGGCGGGTGTTCGTTTTGTTGAGGTTTCCTACAGTGATAACTTCAAGAATGGAACCGGGTGGGACACTCACAATGGTGGCCAGTTAAATCAGCATCTGTTGATTCAAGATCTCGATGCAGCACTCGCTACGCTGATGGCAGACCTTGATAAGCATCGTCTGCTGGACAAAACCGTCATCCTTGTGAATTCTGAGTTCGGCCGGCCTGGTGGTTTTGATTCGGGTGGAGGGCGAGGCCACCACTCGAAATGCTTTACAAGCGTGATTGCGGGTGGCGGCTTGAAGCATACAGGAGCATGGGGGCAATCCGACGAGGTTGGTGAACAAGTGATTGAAAAGCCTGTTAGCGTACCGGATTACTTTGCCACGGCACTTGCTGCATTGCAAATCGATCCCGCTGCCAACCTGTACGATGGGGATCGCCCTGTTCCAATTACCGATCTCGGTAAGCCCATCGCTGAACTGTTTTGATGGGATCCGGTTTTCCACCGATCGGGATGTGCTTGGCCCGAAGAGGTCGGTTCCCACGTTCTGGCCTGTGCAGGTCTGCGTTGGGGCATGGTAACGACGAACCGCTATTGTGGATGGTTGGACGTGGGAGTGTCTCGTTGTGGCGGTATTTCACTGGTCGCGGATTCACTGGTCGCG
>NZGD01000224.1 GCA_002690925.1 Rhodopirellula sp. | reverse complement strand
GAGGGCTACCGAAGTCAGTTCGTAGGTAAATGGCATTTGATGCCGATCGGTGCGGAAGACTTTGAACAGCACTACCCAACAGCCCATGGTTTTGACCAAAACATTGCTGGGCGTGAATGGGGCCAGCCAAAAGGTCCCGGAAAATACTTTTCACCGTTTGGGATGCCCAACCTCGATGACGGAAACAAAGGTGACTTCCTGACGAATGCACTTACCGATCAGGCAGTTGAGTTCATTGAAGCGAATCAAAGCGATCCCTTTTTTCTTTATTTCTCTTACTACACAGTTCATGGCCCCATCATGGCCCCACCCGACTTGGTTCAAAAGTACCGAGAGAAAGCACTCAAATTCCCCAAACCGCACACGGAACGAGTGAACCCCTCTTTTGCAGCGATGACGGAGTTACTTGACCGTAGCGTGGGACGTGTGCGTTCCAAACTCGAGGAGCTAGGTTTGTCGGACAACACCATCATTGTCTTTACCTCTGATAACGGAGGCACCTCCGAACTGGCATCAGCAGGTTTGCGTGGGGCCAAAGCACTCGCTTACGAGGGCGGCACACGTGTATCGACCATCGTTCATTGGCCCGGCGTCACCCGTCCTGGTTCCGAGTGCAAGGTCCCCATCATTGGTAATGACTTTTACCCCACCTTGCTGGAAATGTCGGGCGGCAAGCCAATGCCCCAACAACATGTCGATGGTTTGAGCCTTGTTCCCTTGTTGCAGAATCCAAACGCTCCGTGGTCGCGGGATGAATTGTACTGGCATTATCCACACTACCACCGAACCAAGCCCTACGGTGCAATTCGCAAGGGGCATTGGAAGCTGATTGAGTTTTTCGAAAATAATGCCATCGAACTTTATAATCTCAAAGCTGATCCGGCAGAACGAAACAATCTGGCAGCCACTGAAGAGATCATTGCTTCAGACCTATTGAGGCGACTGCAACAATGGCGAAGTTCGGTGGATGCCCAAATGCCCACACACAACCCTGCCTATGATCCACAAAACCGCGGCAAACCCCGTTCTGCTTCGGTTACCGACCAACCGATCTCGACTCCTCATGGCACCATCTCTGCGTCCTCGCATCAAAGTGGCAATCCGCCTCATCATTCAGTTGATGGCGCCCGCAATACGCGCTGGGCGGCGTCAAATGGCACCGTACCTCAGTGGATTCAGCTTGACTTGGGCAAACAACGCCCGATATCAGGCATCGAAATCAGATTCAAAAACCGAACAAAAATCCACTACTCCGTAAGCATTTCCAACAACGCACGCGAATGGCAAATCGTACATGAGTCAAAGAAGCCTACCGAAATCCAAGACGAAAAAGTCTCTTTTTCGCAGAATGCACGCTTCATACGGATCACCATTAATCGCGTAGAATCTGGTTGGGCGACGATTGAAGACTGGAAACCTATTCTCCCCGCCTCGTAATTTTGCTGCCCCAACGCGACTGTATGCTGCGCACCGCAAACAACGACGCCACAGCCAGATTCCCCACCCAAGTGTGATCCTACCTCAACACCGTAACCAACGACCGCTTGAGTCCTTGCCTTGCCCGTGAGGCCTAGGGATGCTCATCTGAGCACCACAAGATCGAATCCATTGCAATTCAAAACAACAACAGTCATTAGGCCCAAATTCACCCGCTCGCCACAACTCTCGAAAGATCCTTCATGAACTTCCGCGTCGCAACCGTGCTCTTGGCTTCTGTCTATCTGGGTACGTTTCTCGTTAGTAACGAAAGCTACGCTGAGAAGCCCAATATTGTCGTCATCATGGCTGATGACCTAGGTTACGGGGACTTGCAGTGCTATGGTCACCCGCGGGTCAAGACACCTAACATTGACCAACTGGCGCGGGACGGCGTGCGTTTCACTCAGCACTATGCGAACGGTCCAGAATGCAGTCCGACACGGACGGCTTTCCTGACTGGCAAGTACCAACAATTCGCAGGTGGTCTTGAGTGTGCCATTGGAACAGGAAATGTCGGACGGTACGACGATGCCATTCGTTTAGCAAACCAGCACGATCTGGGCCTGCCAGCCGATCAGACCGTACTTCCCAATCTGGTCACGCAACAGGGCTACCGTTCTGCAGTCTTCGGAAAATGGCATCTCGGCTACGAACCCAAGTTCAACCCAAAAACACATGGCTGGCACGAGTTCTTTGGTTATCTGGGCGGTAACGTCCACTATTTCAACCATCGTGAAACCAGTGACCTTCATGTTCTGTTTTCCGATGACTTGCCAATCTACCGCGACGGGTACATGACAGATTTGATCACGGAATCGTCGGTGAAGTTCATAGAAAAAACGAAGGAGCCTTATCTACTTTTTATCTCCCACGAATCGCCCCATTTTCCATTTCAAGGCCCATCCGATACCGCAAAGAACGTGACCAGTGAAAACTGGATGGACCTCGATCAAGATGCCTACGTCGCGATGATCGAATCGCTTGACAGCAGTGTGGGTCAGATTGTGAATGCAGTCGAGCAAGCCGGACAACGAGACAACACGGCCATCGTTTTTGTGTCGGATAATGGTGGTTTTGCAAATGCTGCCAATATGGGGTCACTGCGTGGGGCAAAAAGCACGACATTTGAGGGTGGAATCCGGGTGCCTTTGATCATCAGTTGGCCCGCAAAGATACAATCTGGTCAAACATGTGACCAAGTCTGCATCACGTTTGACCTAACCAAGTCGATCCTGAATCTGGCCGGTGCTGAAAATCAGCCCGAACAACTCGACGGATACGACATCATTTCCCACCTTGTTGAGCGAAAGCCAAACTCTCCCCGAACTCTTTTCTGGCGGGGAAAACGAGGCGAACGGGTTTGGAAAGCTGTCCGTCATGGTGACCAAAAATTGGTGATCAAGACCGGAGAACCCGATCAGATCAAATCAGTTTTTGATCTCTCCGTTGACCCGGCCGAACAACACGACCTTAAAGCTACCCACCCGAAGCTGACGCTTCAGCTGATGGACCTACTGCAAAGCTGGGAGTCGAGCCTCAAGCCACAACGCTAGCAGTAGGAATGTCCAAGAGCCCGCTCTCGCTATCCCATCTCGCAGGATTGCCAGCCCAAATGAAAGCCTGACATCAGACGCCCTAAGGCTTCGGCTGAAGCTGGATTTGCATCTTAACCGCTGGCACCAGGGGTAACGCGCGAGTCTTCCCGGGAACGGCACCAACCTGTTTCCCGGGTTCCGAGGACGTGACCTTGTTCCCACCTGCTTTTCGCTCTTCCGCTGCTTTCAAACGCCGTTGGTACTCTCTTTCGGCGGCGGTCTTCTGAGATTGCAAGGCTGCAATCCGCTTCAGCTGTGCCTGATCCTCGCCTGCTACTTCCCTACCTGCGGCAAGCAGATCCTTGGCCATGCTTAACTCAACCAGCTCATTGAACCGTTCAGTCGCCTTGTCTTCCCCACTCGACAAAGCCGTGTCTCTCACAAACTCACCAAATCGCACGTATGGCAAATTGCCCACCTGCTGCATTCGCTCTTGCACCTCGACAGCACGCGAACTCAAACCAGCTTTCCGAAACAAGTCGATGGCTAACAAATCCAATTTCAATGCTTTTTTCAATAGCGTCTCGTCGACAAGCTCAAGCGTTTTCCTGACAGCTTCTACTTCTCCCGCCTCGGATTGCCGATACGCGATTGTCAACAAAGCCTCAGCTACCGCTTCACCCTTGACTGATTCGTCTGTACGCAAAGAACTTACAGCAATGCTTGCATTTCGTAGCCATTCGGCTGATTTGCTGGCAGATCCAGGGTCAACTTCAGGAAACAAATCCAGATAGTTTTGCCTCGTCAACACCCATGGCCGCGATGTGGTTCGGCTCATGTAGTACTGGGAGGAGTTAACAAGTCGCGGCACAAACGGATTTCCATGCTGCCTAAGCAACGTGTCTACACACTCAACAGCACGTTTGTAATCACCATCGGCTGAAAAAACAGCCACACCAGAAACCAAAGTCTCTACGTCATAAATATCGTGTACCACAGACTCGATTGGAAAATCTCTTCTTGCCGCATCCGCAGCATCCTTGGCACTCAACAGCTCGTGTCGCAGGTCCAGAACAGCGGGCAAAGCGAGTCGCCGGTCGTACACGGTATCGAACATCGACTCAACGAGTGTAAGTAACTCGTCGCCCCCAAAAAACCGTCTTGCGTCGGCCACGAGCGACGAGAAATGTTTCACCGATTTTGAAGGAAAGAATGCACTCACCCGATAAAGCATCGCAGCTGTATCCAGGTCACCGACCTGTGCATAAAGCGGAGCCAACGACTGTGCCTCACTGCCGTTTTTGATCCCCAATTGATCTGTCAATAAATCGAGTACCCACTTGTTGGATTGATCGATAAGCTCGGGCTTTTCGCTGACAAGTTGAAAGAACCCGTCCAATACACGCTGCGAACCCCGCCCTTCCTGAATGTCTTTCACCAATCCAGCAAGCACCAACTCATCACCCTTGGCAAGCCGTTCTGCTCGTAGCAAACCCAACGACACCGCCTTTGCATTTCCTGGCGCGATAAAACTGGAACGAACGATGCGCCGCATCTCGGGCAGGGTATACGAATACTCCGCCAGAACATCCCAAGCAGTGGGCCGAGGAGCAGAAGCAGCACGTACAGCGGGGATAAATACCGACAGACCACCACGTTGTCGCAGACGTGCCTTTACTACTGCTTCAGCAGCCTTTTTGGACGCCTCGCTTTTCGTTTTTTCCGCCCCCGATTCCCCCACTCCTTTGGTCTTCGAGGTTGCTCTGGGCACTGGCCACGAATAGTTCATTGGTCTGCTGACAACCCTTGAACCGTAAGGACTGGCAGTCACGGGAGGCAGCGTCCTCCACATGGAACGAATACTACGAATCACCCCAGCCTCATCTCCTGCGTCCAAAGCATCCTTCACACCCTGAACCCCTTTCGCATACTTCTTTTCTTTAATTGGATCTGGCTTCTTTTGTGTCACACCGCCCGACGGCTTACTCTTGATCAGTTTTACCGGGGCTCCCGCCGCAGCGGCTGGATTTGGCTTGCCGGCATTCGCCTTTCCCAGCCCCGTGGGGTTAGGAGGCATGGGTTTCAAAGCAACCGCTTTGCGTGCAGATCCGTCCACCGCCTTGGAGCTCCCACCAATCGTGTCCACATTTCCGCCGAGCACCTCCACCGGTGGTTTGGCTGCACCTTTGCCGTCGGTGCCTTTGCCTTCTTGTTCCTTCTTTCGGGCTTGCTCGTATGCCTCACGTGAATGCTCATCCACCACAGTCCAGAATTTCATGCCATTCACCGGATGATCGACTGAGTTCCACAAAACCGACAGCCGAGTCCTTATCGCATCCTGTTCTTTTACATGCTTGGCAGAATCACTCACGTCCTTCTTCGCCTGCAACGATTTCAATCGCTTCATCTGTGAATCAATTTCCTGGTACACATTCTCAGGTCTGGCAGACGAACGCGAAGCCGACGACGTGAACTTCGTCACGTTTGGATACTTGTTTGCCGCCTCGGCATACAGGTTTGCCAACAAATCCGTTGCACGGATCCTCGACACTAATGAAATACGGTTGTCATAATCCGCAACTGACACTTCGCTTTTCTCATCATCTGCCTGCAACGTCTTCCAAAAGGCTTCCGGGTTGTCCATTAGAAATTCCTTGAACGCCCATGTCCTCAATTGCCTTAAGTAACTGTCAGTCGCGGTTACGAACGGAGAACCGGTCTTCAAAGCCAGCGAGATGCCTTCCTGCTTCTTGCCAGATTGAAATAAGAGCATCGCTTTGACGACTTGCGCCATTTTGGCAATGTTCGACTCACGTTTCATCACCTTGTCAGCAATTAACAGATCCAACATTTGAGTTGCCAGGTCTTCATTTTCGGCGCAAACCAATACCGTGCCCCCTCGAGGCATGTAATAAGAACAGTAGCGAAGATAATTGTCTTGAAGAGCAGCGTCGATTCCATCGGACATCGCTGCAAGAATCACTTTCTTCGTCTCATCATCGATCGCTTCTTTGTAGTTAAACGGGACTCGAATCAACTCCTGCGGTAGAGTTTTTGGGGTCACCGTGTCAAGCGTCTCAGCAAATGCATCCGCTCGAATCGATTCCGGAAACACCTTCATCGCAACTGGGAAAGGAAAGGTATAGCCAAGTCGTAAATTCCCTTTCTGAATCAAGCTTAGCAATTCACCATCATTTGGCTGTAGATCATCGACATACTCACGCATCTCGGACAGCAACCAAAGGTAATTGGCAAGCCGTTCCGGCTTCTGCTTTTGGTAATTCGTCGCGTATCGCACAAGTTCTGAGAAGCGCTCCTTTGGCAGGATTTCTCGACACATGTTGTAAAACGCCTGTTGCGTCTGGAATGACTGTCGTGAAATGTTGGCTCTAGCCAATTGCAAGGCCAAACCGTCATCACCCAGTGCCACAGCCAGCCTCATCCAAATTCGAACATCCCCCAAGCCAGAGCGTTGCTGCATCACAGCACGCCCATTCACAATCACATAGGATGGCCGGCCATTTCTGCCAGTTACGCTTTTCTGATTCAAACGCCGCAACCACATTAACGATTCTTCGCGGTCATCTGCTAACCAGGCCGGCCGCAAACCTTTCCACATTACCTCTGCGCTCAACGCAGTATCTCCTGGCGAAGGCTTTATCTTCCCCAAGACGTCATTGATCCTTGTTTGCTGCGTATCTGTTAAACCTGATGTTTCCAACAACCTCCGTAAACTGTCTCGACGTCCCGCACTTAGGCGAAGATTCACAATATTAGCGAACAGCGCCTGATCCTTGGGAAATCGTTTCAAAAGCATTGCATCGATCTCCTCGATCGGCTCCAGCTGCGATACTGCCATATACATCCGCTGCAACTGCTTGAAACGCTTGTCAATTCTTGGAGCTTCAGAAAGCTCGCTGGCGATGTTAGCTTCCGTTTGAATTTTGGCTAATTGTTCCAGGTCTGCAACAAGCCGTTCTCTCTGCTCACCGAGCATCTGATCAATCGCATCGTCAGGCACCGTGACCAACATCCCCATTAACAGCTCATCAGAATATGTCTGGTATGCGTCTCGGTTGTTATTCCAGTAACGGTTCTGACTATTTTTAGCGGCCTCGCGAGTCGTGAGTGGAGTCTGAGACAGAAGTAGATTGAGTCCACCCTGATAAAATCGGAACGCAATCGCATCCTTGCGTTCGCTTTCGTTCAGTTTTGCAACTCGCGCCATGAGTGGCACATCTGAAGGGCTTGTCCGCAGCAGACGATCATATCGAGCCAAAGCCTCAGGAATTTTCCCAGCCTTTTCAAAAATCTCGGCAACCTCACGCTGATAACTGCGCGGGTCTGCAAGATTCCTTGCCATACCAAAGGTTCTTTCGGCACTCTGCGTATCGCCATCATCAAGAAATGCTTTGCCAAGATCCAGAAAGACCTGCGGTGGCATCAACTCGTTGAGACCGATCAAACGTCGACCAAATGCAAAGAAGGGCAGGTTTCCCTTATTGGTTGGCCCCCGCGAACTACTGGAGTAATACACCCCACCCCGAATCTTCGACGACAGCTCCATGCACTCCCGCAACACCGACAAACGCCGGCTACCTGAGACAGCCAGCGAATTCTCCATCGCCCTAATCTGCCCCGCTTTGTCGTTCACTTCCGATGAGAGGTCTGACAATAGTTGGTACAGATAATTCTTATCTTCACGTCCGGCAAGTCGTTCGAGAGTGATCCGTCTCGCCCACTGCATGTTTCGCCCTTTTGCCTCCATGTTTAAGAGGCCGTCAATAGCGATCGTGAACATGTCATCCCGCTCAGCGTTCTCAGCCAAGTATTGGAACATTCCCACTGCACGTTCAGTCTGATTATTCTCCTTGAGCAGATTGGCCAGCAGAAGATAGGATTCGATACGATCGGGGTGGGTCGCGATCGCCTGACGGTAAGCATCGGCTGCTTCCTCTTTCATTCCCACAAGCGAAAGCACACCCGCTTCAAATTCACCGCCGATCGAGTCCTTACCATCGTCAGCTGTCCTCAAATTCATAAGCACTTTTCGAGCTTCCTGTGCCTTACCACGCTCCAACATGCTTAACGCCAGCTGCCGCAAATATTCAGTCTCTCCTTCAGGATCAACCTCTATCAGCTGTTCAATTACCTTCTCATAGTTCCAATAATCGTTGCAAATCTGGTAGATACGTCCCTTCTCTTGCAACTGATCAACCACATCCTTGCCCGTCTGCGACATGTATTCTTCTGAGATCTCAGTCGCTGCCACCGAATCATTCACGCGAGAGTAGATTCTCACGAGTAACCCTGCTTCGCGGGCATCCGCAGTCCCATCGGAAAGTTTTTCCTCGATCTCGATGGCAATATCCGCCAATGTCCCCAAGCGGCTGGCGACCGTCATCAGACGATCTTCCACATAACGTCGACGTGGGATCGACGTTATTTTTCTCCACAGTGCAAGCCATTGATCCAGTGCCTTGTCCTCGTCACCGACCTCACTGTAAAGCCAAGCAAGCCGCATCTCCAAGTCCTCGGCAACCACTTCCCGGGTCGCCCGAATCGCTTCATTTACTTCAATCGCCTTGTCCTGCCGCCCGATCCGCTCATAAGCGCTGGCGAGTTCTGCACGCACGTCATCACCTACGTCATCTAGCGACTGAACGCGATTCAAGGTGACTTCTGCGCCTTCCACATCGCCACGGCGTTGCTGCAAGTCGGCCCAATACAACAATGCCTGACCGTGGTTTCCCCGCAGGTCCACCATACGTTCCACTGTTTTGCTTGCTAACCGATCCAACCCCAATTCACCGAGGGTCTGGGCAGCACTCATCAGAACGGAAGTGCGTTGAGTTTGGGTGACATAGTCGTCCCACAACGCCACCGCGTCTTGTTTGTCTCCGCGCTCCAGCAGGATCTGCGTCAGCCCCCCTCGCCACGCCAGCTCATCCGGCTCAGCCTGAATCAGCTGACGATAGGTCGCTATCATCTGCTCTGTATTCCCAGCCTCGCCCTCCAGTTCCAACAATTCACGGCGCATCTCGACGGTAAATCCACTCGCCGCGTCGGTGGTCTTCCGAAACAGGGCAATCGCGTCATCATAGCGTCCCAGCTCACGCAACAAATCAATCCAAACCCGCTGCATTTCTGCCGTCATCGGTTCCAAGCCATCATTACGCCGCTTGAACTCATCAACCAGAGCCTCCACACCAGAAGTCTTTTCCTTGAGACGATAGGATTCAACCAGCAACGCCAATGCATAATTCCGATCCCTCTTCAGCGATGCCGATTCAACCGCCTGCCACGCTGTATCGATCGCGCGATCGCGCTCGTTCGCTCGGATCGCCCATTCGGTAACACGACTGGCACTTCGAAAACGGGCAGTACCCGTCCCCGTGACTGTGAACAACTTCAACGCATCTGCATGCCGATTCTGAACGGCCAGCACATTGGCAGCGCGATTCTTGAAACCAATGTCATCTGACTTCGATGCCAAGTCGATCAGCGGTTTCGCATCACTGCCCTGTCTTGCCTTGCTATCGCCAAGCAAACCCATCAGCGCTAGTCGTAAACTGACTGTCTGCTTATCATCCTCGGACAGGTCAGCCTGCGTCAGTTCTGTATATAGGGCCTTGGCAGCCTCTGTTTCACCTAAAGCATCATGGAACTTGGCCTGCAAGAGCCTTAGATCGAGTCGGGAACCTTTAATTTCCTTCTGTTTGAGAAGATCCATCATCAGATCCGATGCCCGTTGCAAATCCCCACGACGTGCAGCCAGTTTCACTTCAATCTCGGCAACCACCTGATTTCGTTTAACGGTCAGATCATCCGTCGATTCCGCAAGCCAATCCAAGGTACTTTGCAGATTCCCTTCTTTAAGAATGGCCGTATCGAAGAAATCCGCCACTGCCTGATCACTGACTCCCGATTTTGTGCAATCATCGATCAGCTTGTTCGCCGCTACGATGACATCACCCCTCGGTCCCTCCTGTCCCATCGCTGACGGTGCAGAAAGCAGCACTGCAAAGACTGCAGCAGCAATGGAAGCGTTTATAACATTGGACAAAGGCTTGGCTCGGCGAGGCAAGCGTCGCAAGACAATCTCCGCGAAGAACGCACCTAAGGCCAAGGCGTACAACCATGGTGCCAACGACAACAAAGTCTTGCCACTTGTTTGAGAAGCAGGTGCGTCCGACCAGACCGACGTAGGCGACATTCGCTGACCTCCAGTAAGCGTAGTGAGTGTTTCCGCATCAAGGGAATTCGCCGGATCAGCGAATTCCTCGGCTGCGATTGGCGACCTAACCGCCATCAAATTCCAGCGTGACGGTGTGCTAGTCGCAGAGGTTTCCAATCGAAGCGTTTGTCCCATTGGTGGAATGGGCATGCGAGCCAGGTACCGATCAGGGCTCCGCCTTTGAAAAACAACCTCGTCCAGGGATTCGAACAGCCGCGCTCGAGGGCCAACCTCAGCGGTTGCGATTCCACGTGGCTGTTGACGAATCGCATGGAGCAGAAGATCTCCTCCATCAAACTCAGCGGCATACTGGAAGGGCTCTCGCATATCAGCCGTACTTCTTTGCAGTATCCGAGCGAGCGCATTTCCATAGTCAGGCCATTTTTGCCAAGGCGTTGTTCCCTCACCCATTGGCTCGGTTGTCAGAGTGGTTACACGCCCCAGTCCATACCGCCAACTCGCCAACACGGGATGTTTTTCGCTTACCGTTTCCAACAGCACCTCGCTGCCTATCCGCGGCTTGGACTCAACGTACCCCGCAAGGTTGGGTAACTGAGCGGTATCGACATCACCCCACCAACCAGGGCCGCCACGCGCCTGCACCACATGTTGCCCAGGACGATACGATGGCAATTTGGTTGTTGAAGGCTGCTTCAGCAGGATTTCAGGCAGATTGAAACGGTTGGGCACATTATAGAAACGCCCTTTTCCCCAGTTAGCAATGTTCACCAGAAACTCGCTGTGGTAACCCCCACCCGCAAGAACGGTAGACACATTGATACCCTCATTGGACATCCGTCGCATCAACGACTCAAAGTCTCCAGATTCGACCCCACCATCTGTGAGCACCAGCACATGCTTGTATCTCGTATCAACGTTCTGGAGACCATAAAATGCCTCTTCAAGTGCAGGCAGAATGACAGTTCCTCCGCCAGCATCCATACGGTTTAACGCCCGTTGCAATTCGATCGCATTCGACGCGGGCTGCAGTGGAGCTGCCCATCGCTTTGCACCATAGAATTCTACAATACCCACCTTATCGTGCGGCAAAAGCCTTTTCATTGCCAGCCTTGATACTTCCTTAGCAAGTTGCACACGCACGCCACTCATGGAACCCGATGTATCAATCACTATCACCAACGACGTCGACGGATCCCTTTTCTCTTCTTTTTGAACGAGTTCAATGGGCAGCAAATTTTCGATCGGCCGATCATGCCATCCACCACCGCCAAACGAGGCGCGCCCACCGCTCATGACCAAACCGAGTCCATCATCCTGGACCGCCTTGACAAGCTGCTGCTCGGCGACGGAACTCACCTGCTCGGCAGGTTGATCATCCAGCATTACCAGGTCTGTGCGAATAAGTGCCTCACCCAGTTTGACCGGATCGCTGGTTTCCCCCGTCACAACTTCAAAACTTGGGCCCAACATGCTGGCCAGCTTTCCCGCTGCGCCACTTTGCCGATCTCCGAGATAGAGCAGCTGATGCGGTGGCAGAATTGGCAGGACGACAGCAAGTTCCTGTTCGGAGCCATCGCTATCCTGAGCCACGACGACAGCATCCAAAAAGCCGGCACCTTCCGGTTCAAAGTTCAATGGCACTTGCTGTTCGCCAGCACCACTAAAAGCTGAGCGAGCCAATTCAGTTTTTCCTGACTTCAAGATCAACGCTCCCGTCGCTCCCCTCGCAGGCAGAACCAACCGCACGTTGACCCTCGAATCAGCCCCTTTTCTAAGCGGCGAGGGCCAATTCACACTTACCGGTGTAGCGGGTCTTGTGACCGTCTCAAGCTGCACCCAGTGAACGGGTATTTCCTGCTCTCGCAATGCCGCAATGGCACGATCATCATCAGGACGCGTCGCCAGCGAATCACTTGCGATCGTAACACTTCCCGGTGCACCCCAGGGAATCAGGGACTGCGCCCTTGCAATCGCAGCGGAAAGAGGAGTTGTACCGCGTCTCGTCTGATCTTCAATTATCGAAACAGAGGAAAATCCGGAGACATCATCAGAAGCCAACGGGTCACCAAAGGTCACCAGATGACAGTCGGGGGACTTCTGGAATTCCGCGATCTGCGCCAAGGACTGCGTTTTCGCAGCATCGGAAATACTCCCACTACGATCAAGCACCAGAACTTTGCAAGGCGTTACTTCTTCCACGTCCAACTGTGGCATCGCCATTGCAACAGCTACCGCAAGAAAAATAACTGAGCGTATCAAGTTCTGGAGGGTGTTCTTACCCTTCCATGGCCCTATCCACGGAACAAAAGCAAACAGCGATAACAACAGCATGAACGGGTGTAACAGGATCACGGCAAACGCCCCTTCTGATATAACGCCCACTCAGCGAGCAACATGACAACCACCAAGATTCCAATCCAGACGGTAACATTGAAACCTGAACCAAAACCGTAACTGGGAGAGGGCTCAACTGTTGCCGCAACCACAGCTGGCCTCGTCAAACGAGTCACTTGCAACTTGCGTCCGTCAGCTGCAGTGGCAGTTAAGTCTGCAATGCGATCGAAAGCAGGTCTCGCGACGGGCAATCGCTCGCCTTGTTCCGCCCATGGAACCAGAACAGGACGGTCCGCCAGCCAGCGAATCGAGCGTGCGACAAAAATCGGACAGGCACGACTTTGCTGAAAGTTATATGTTGAAGAGAACAGGTTTTTCCAAACCGAGATTTTCCGTTGAGCCGCCGCCGCCACCTGCACATCGACCACCCGTCCACTTTGCTGTGCAAGTGCCGTTGCATCAATTTGCCGTAATGCCAACTCATCGATCAATACCGACAAAGCCGAGGCAGCGTCTTCAACATCCGTATCAATCTGAAATGCCGGTTGACCATCTGACCGCAAACGCAGATCAGCATTCTCACTGTCACCTACCAACAGGTCAGGCTGATCCTGCACCTCCAAGCACGCGGGGTCGAGAAGAATCAGTTGTTTCAGCACCTCCGGCGTCCCCGCACCGAAAGTAATTCTGATTGGGTCTCGACGCGGAAGCGTGATTGCACCCACCTCGCTAGCCTCATGGATCAATCGCAAGACACCGCCCTGAGCAGGTACATTTTTTAGGACATAGTCACCCGCTTGCGTTGCCTGCACGTCCCCCACAAAAGGCTCTCTATCAATCGTGATTTGAAGCTTTTCTAGTTTAAATTTGTCTGGCGCCGCGACCGAAAACAACAGGTCAACCGTCTGCCAGACGCCCGACGCCGCATCAGAGACCCCCAGGGAGCGAAGAACAGGTTTCCCCATCGCTGGACCTCGATCCAACCGGTACACAGTCACTGCCTCTGGCAGACTATCAAGGTAACGCTGGTCGACCTCAGTATCACCGACGATATGTATTGTGAGCGGGTTGCCGTCTCCGGCGCGTGTTGACAATGATTCCAAAGCCCATTCCAGTCCTGTCGATGCGGCCGTTGGCTCTCGCTCACGCCGCAAATTGGCTAACTGAACCGGTTCTCCACTCCGCAGCAGAGTCTCCAACTGCGGACCGGCATGCACAATTTCTCGATTCATCAAGGGTAATCGGGAGGCCTTTAAGGTCGCCAAATCGAAATCCGCAGCAGCAAGCGTCGGATCCGCAATACTCCCATCCAGTAGGACTACATGCTGCATCTGATCCACAGCACTCCACCTCGGACCCGCAACAAGAATCCACAGCAGAGACGCAATCAGAACCAGCAGTAGCCACGCAGGCCAATGTCGAAATCTCTGAACAAACACTCGTGCCCGAGTTTCCTTGACAGCAGCCTGCCAGAACAAGGTGCTGGCTACTTCGACCTCTCGATGCTGAACTCGCAAACGCTGCAGCAGGGCCAACCCAAATGCGATAACACCTATCCCGATCAATGTCGCCAAGGTTGAAAACAATGTAAAAGTCATGCCACGTAACTCCCACCTTCAAACAGTTGGGACAATTGCTGCATCACATCGCTTTCATGGTCCAGAAACAGAAGGTTTCCCTGTCGACTGCGTGCAAAGTCCCGCAGCCTTTCGAAGTGTCCATCGTAAGCATTTCGATATTCTTCCATGACCGAAGCCGTTACCGAAACATCCTGCATGTCACCCGTTTCACAGTCCCGCACCCGAATATCGCCCTGCAACCCGGGTTCCCTATCCTCTTGGCAACTGACGGCAACCAACAAGGGGCGATGCCTGGTGCGTTTCAATTCGGCTGTCATCACTTCGATGCCGTGGGGATCAAAGAAATCCGAGATAATGACAAGCAATCCTTCCCGCATCCGCAACCCTCTAAGCTTCGACAAGGAGGTGGCAAGGTCCGTTCCCCCTGACTTGTCTCGCGCCTTCTCGGCCGCCCGGCTCATCGATTCGGCAAGCAAACCGAGCCGTCCACGCCCCGAAGTCGGCCTGATCGAACTGTCCAGATCTTCACCGAACGGTAAAACGCCGACGCGATCGTGCTGATCAAGCCCAATCGACGCAAACGCAATCGCCACCTTCATCGCTGTGATGGCTCGTGGCGTGGCATCATGCCACATGCTCCTAGAAAGGTCGGGCATCAAATAGATAGGCAAATCTTCCATTTC
This sequence comes from Rhodopirellula sp., assembly GCA_002690925.1. Lineage (GTDB taxonomy): Bacteria > Planctomycetota > Planctomycetia > Pirellulales > Pirellulaceae > Rubripirellula. Next base: position 8,296 of record NZGD01000224.1, on the reverse strand, counting down.
TTCAAACAGCCGAACCACAAAACGCCCGAGCCTGCGATAGACGTTCCAATCAATCGTCTTTAACTCGTCACCCGGTGAGTAGGGTCGATAGTCGCGGAACTCCATTCCTTGACCACGATCACGGGATCGATGTTCTGCCCATCGTCCCGCGGGCGCAACCCGCCTCGCAACCACGCGCATGGCGTTCGCCTGTTGCAGGAAGTCAGGATCAAGCAAATTGAATGGATCGTTCATACGAAACAGAATCGAGTGAGGCAAAGAGGCAAAGACAGTAGCCGCAATCAGCAAACCCTGTCGTCTGGAAATCACTGAAGACGCAGAACAAACTTTCTATTTCAGTACTTCAGCGATCACATCATCCGAGGTGACTCCGTCAGACATACCCTGGAAATTCACCAGCACACGATGCCGAAGAACGTCATGCGCTACCGCTTTCAGGTCTTCCGTTGCAACCGCATACCTGCCTTCAAGCAAGGCACGGACTTTACCAGCAAGGATCAGTGCCTGCACACCACGCGGGGATGCTCCTAACGCAACGACCTCATTGACCATCGGAGCCGTGTACTCATTCCCCGGTTGAGTCGCCATGACCAACCGAATCGCATCGGTTTCTACATGTTCTGGAACCGGCACTGCCCGTACCACCTGTCTCATCCGAATCACGGTATTCGCATCGGACACGGGTTTCAGTTCCACTTGCTCATTGGAAGTGGTACGTCTGAGGATGGTGCGGTAGTCATTTTCAGCGGGATAGCCGACCACCAATTTGAACAGAAATCGATCGAGCTGTGCCTCGGGCAAAGGGTAAGTTCCTTCCTGCTCTACCGGATTTTGTGTCGCCATCACGCAAAACGGATCTTCCAAGTGGATCGTCCGTTTACCAACAGAAATCTGTTTTTCCTGCATCGATTCCAACAACGCTGCCTGCGTTCGCGGCGTTGCCCGATTGATCTCGTCAGCGAGCACCAGATTGGCAACCAAGGGCCCCGCTTGAAACTCAAGCTTGGTTCCGCCAGCTTCATTCTCCGTCAGAACATTGGTACCGCGAATGTCAGCGGGCATCATATCGGGCGTGAACTGGATTCGACTGAAGCTCAGGTCGATCGCCTTACCCAGAGAACTGACGAGCAAGGTCTTCCCCAATCCCGGCACTCCCTCAAGAAGCACATGCCCCGCAGCAAACAAGGCAGCCAAAACACCATCAACAGTGGCATCCTGCCCCACCATCATCCGACCAACCTCGGTTCGAATAGCGGCGTGGACAGAGCGGAATTCTTCAGCAGCTTCGCGAGCTTCGGCGGGGGTATCAGCGGACAAGGTAGAACTCATGATTGCGGGCTGTCACTTTCTGAGACGTTTGACGTCTGCAAGGAATCGTCGGAATTAGTTGTATCGCTGTCTCTCCCAGGCGTTCTCAAAGGTGCCTTTTCACGCTGGTCAAGAAAATATCTGCGAACCAGGTTTTGCAACCAGGGTTCAAGCTCAGGATGATGAATGGGTCCCACGGGACCCTTCAAGGTTGTTCGGTCCTGCGCATCAACCGGATCACTCTCTTCAATTTCGGGAGTGATGCGTTGTTGTGTAATTCGAATGCGTCCTTTGTTGGGCTGTCCATTGACACGATCAGGAATAGGCACCCCTAGCACCAGAGAAGCAACCCCTCGCGATTTTTTCTGCCCACTTGGGCCACCACGACCATTTGCGTCGGGATTCGGCCGTGGATTGCCGAAGCCGATTTGCAGGTCACGATTCACGGGCGTCCGCCGATCACGCATGTTGGGTTGTACACCTCCACGGGATTCCTGCTCCTCCTCCTCATCGTCAACATCATCTTCTTCTTCGACGTTTTCATTTTCGGGCGTGGCGGCCTGACTGGTACTGGCCCAGTCACTCGGCGCGGCATTGTTGTCAGAGCCTTTTGATGAACCCTGACCCGCACTCGCTCCGGAAGGCTTTTCATCTTCCTCACGTTCTTTCTTTTCCCGTTCTCGCTCAGGCTTGCTTTTCTTTTTCTTTTTTTTGCGTGGTGTTTGAGTCTCGTCAGATTTGGACGGCTGCCCCGATGCAGACGGTGCCCCTTTTGCACTCGAGGGGTTGGAAGACTGCTGGCTCTCTCGTGTCTCTCCCTCATTCAGTTTGCCGTCGGATTCTTCTGCGTTATCCGGAATCGCCGCATTCGCGTCGCCCTGTCGGTTCGCCGCTTGCTGCTTGCGTGGATTACTCAAACGCTCTTTTTGAATCTCGTCCTCAGTTTCCTCGGACGGATTCTCCGTTTGTTCCTCAGTATCTACATCGATGACACCGGCGATCTCCTGCAGTACCGGAGCCTGACCAGATATCCCAGCGTCCCCGACCTTTACCGGCCGGGTGAATTGACTGAGAAAGAAGACCAACGCAATCAGCATCACGCTGCCTGGAATGGCAAACCAGGCCGCTCGACTCTCAGGCTTTCCCGTTTTGGCTCTGTCTAACCTGGCAACGGTGCCACGCTTGGCCCATTCCGATGCGTCATCCACCGCTGCCTGCATGAACCCATCGGCTATCGGACGACGCATGAATTCGTCCGCAGTCGTAAGACGTTCTACCGCGCCAATCTGCTTGTCGGCTGCCAATAACGCCCGCTTTCGGTCGACACTCATCTGTAAAGTCGCCGCCTGATAGAGCAACCACGCAACGGGAACCGCAGCGGTCAACCCAACCCAGAGCCACAATGGAAAGATCGAGCCGGCCTGAAGTCCACTCAGAAATCGAACTGCCTGCAATAGCAGCCCTCCTGTTGGGACAACAAGCAACAGACCGAACGCCACCGGCACCTTCGCTATCATGGCAGACCTCTGATCCGTCGCTTGGATCTGAGTCGATGCGTTCCAGACGACTGTCTTGATATCTTCTTCAATTTGCTGTGGTTGCGGACTACTCACTTCACCGTCTCCTTACGTACCAGCTCACATTGACGCGACTGCACAACTTCGCCGGTTTCAGCATCGCGAACCAACACAATCACCTCAACGCTCTTAGGTTCAATCCGCAGGCCCATTCGTGCGCCCCCTTTGGTTTCGCCTTCTTCAAGCTCTTCGATAAACGCTCGATTCTCCTGTTCCAAATCGCCCAGATTCCTCGAGAAACTAAAATCAAGCACCCCCTCGGCATCAGGCAAAAAAGCCACCCCCGAAAGTGAACCACGCGTCGCCAACCCTCTAGCAAGCATTCGGTGAATCACTACTCCACTGGATCCATGGAACACAACGCCCCGCTCGGCAACAATCACTTGAATCACCAATGGCTTCATGGCCTGGTCCGCGGGCGACCCAATCTCTGGTCCAATAACCCGCACGCTGCCCTTGATTTGGGTCCCATCGAGAACCGCCTGAACCCGCAAATCGACCGGGCTGGACTTTGCCAGACGGCTAACGACTGCATTGCGAGTGAGCTTATAGATTTCTTCAGCATCCCGGTGCTTCCCGGCACCCGGCGTGCTAGTTGTGCCGTCCACCACTTGCACAACTGGACCTCGAACACCAAGCCAACCGGCCATGTGCTGTCCCAGTGGTGTAACCAGCGGCTCGATCCTTGGCACAGGAAGATGATAGGACAGAAAGACGCATTCACTGTTATTGAAGTGCGAGAGGACCCCCTGATTCCCCAACGCTCCCCCAATCGCACCACCACGGGCTTCGGTGCCGATATAGGCATTGGTAAAAAACTCAACGACACTTGTACGATTGGTACGCTGGGTGGAATCAACGAGAAATTGATCCGGCGCCGAAAAATTCCGGACGCGGCCACTGATCATTCGATCAATGGACTCGATTGTCATGCGTTCTTGCGGCGGCAAGTCCTTATCCATTCGAACAAGCGACTCCATCGCCAACTCACTGCTTTCTTCCTTCACCAGTGCCTGAATGTATCGACTGAAAGCACGCTTGGCTTTTCCATCGGCTTCATAGACTCGCGCCAAATTCAGATTGATCATGCCATCCTCGGGAAGCCCAAAAGCGGCGGACAACAGATGCCGCCAAGCTTCGCGATTGTCACGGGGTAACAGCAGTTCGCCCAGACGCCCATGAAGCTTGTAATTCGCCTCAGGGTAACGGTCCTTCCTCGCGCTTTTGACACCTATCTCGCCCGCCGCAATCCCAAGATCAACTTCTCCTTCATTGACCAACTCTTCCATCAAATCAAATAAGCGGGTCGCACGCAGATCTGCCTTCATTGTGTCGTTGATCCATTGAATTGCAGCAGCGAGCTCATCGGTCTCTGCGCCTTCATCCAGCATCAACGTCAACAAAAACTCCGCAGCTTCCCGCCCCAGCCGCGTGTCACCATTTTCTTCAAGCCATGCAAGCACCAGATCCCGGTCCTCAGCCACCATCGCCTGAAACCATTTCAGGTCCTGTGCTGGAAATTGTGGTGACCGCGCGGCACGCACCGTTGCAAGTAGTGACCGACGATCAATGTGGATCCTGAACTTCTCGAGTAAGTTGATCCCCATCACACCGGCAACACCATCTGGATGGACCTGCACCACCTCAGTGGGACGGAACGCTACGTGGGGTGAGAAATCAATCGTTGCGCATCTCAGTGGGCCAACATTGCCAGCCGGACGGCGCAACGAGTTGCACAACCGACGCTCGAGACAAGTGTCGTACCGCGACGATCCAATTGCCAAAGCCCGGCTGAGCGATTTTCCTTTGTCATCAGTCTGTTCAGCTTCGCCTGCATCCGGCCCGGGCAAACTGACCGGTAACCAGACCAGATCATTCTGCAAGGTGATGGGGGTGATGATCTCTCCGTCGCCCTCCACCGGCTGATAACCCGCAAGCTGCCCCGCAGTTGCCAATGTGATCCTATTTTGAGGCAAATCAAAAATGACATCAAAGTGTTTCAACACGTGAGCACCAATGGCTCCAGTCAATGCGTTTTCACCAATTTCCGTGGAGTGGTATTTCGTGAACTCCTCAAAGTCTTCCTCCGGGCCCAACTCCCGTCTGGCCACCTCAAGCGCAAAGTCACTGAAGTGCAGGGTAAGTGCATTGGGCTTTCCGGCCGGCGTCTCGGCAGGAAGAGGAGTTGCCGCACGATTGTGAAGTTGCAGGCCATAAGCCCCATCGAAATCCAGCCACAAATTAACGGGCACCCGCAACTTGGGACCAGAGATGTCGCAAGCGACAATCAAACGCCCGTCAACCACCTTGATCGGAATGACCCCACCGTCATTACTAATGACAGGGGGACGATCGACCGAGTCACTCGATTGTGCCGAAACTGCCACCGGCGCCAGCAAGCATCCTGCCACCACAAAAAGGCAGGTTTGGAAGCAGTGTATGAATGAATGATTTCGGAGCATTAATCAACCAGGTTTTTAAAACTTATTTTAGCTCAGGAAGCTCGATCATGCACAAAGAAACGGACAGTTTCCGCAAGCTTGCAGAAGGGATTCCCATGCTGAATGCCGTATCTGTTTACCATGCCTCAGCATCAGTGTCGCCGGAGTACGGACCACACCGGCAAAACCGTGACTTTCAAAAACAGCTGCTCATCCTCAAACAGCAAACGCGCGTTTCTGATGACCGAGCCTTTTCGAAAAACCGGTGAATAGAAGCCCCAAGAAAAGGGCCAAAACAGGACCCACTGCCGCCGGCGGCGTCTCTGACGCCAGCGACACACTGAACACAAGCAGATCATTCAAGTTTACAGGCATGCTGCATGGCCCCGGCACAAAACACCAAAGAGCCACGAACAAAGCGTGCATGCTGGCATCGGCTCAGTTCTTCGGTTTGCCCTCAATCTTCCCAAAAGCAAATGTGTCAGAAATCATTTCAACTTTGATTTTCGCGGTGGATGGTACGCTCACGGCGACCGGGTCAAAACCGCGTCCTCAGCAGGAACCCGGTAGGATTGCCACCTCGAGAACCACTTGAGTTTCTGCGTCTACCACTTTGAATTCAGGTGACTTTCCGATCGGATGCCACCCGGTGTACTGCTCACCTGCTTTTCCAAAATACCAAATTGCCTTCGGGGAAAACTGGATTTGGTCACCCACCCTCGCAAACTGAAACTCCGAAGAAATCGGGCCTCCCCAATCAAACTTTTTGGAACGCTCTGACATCAAATTCAGCGGCTTCATTTTCCCAGCTTTGATTTTCACACGATGCTGACCGAGTCCGACAACTCCGGAGACCACAGTGTACTTCCCAGCAGGCACACGAACGGGTCCGTCAACCGCACCGATATCAAACGAGTGCTTTCGGTCCACAGACAAAATGACGGACGAAAGCAGGACTGCTTTCGAATTGAATGAGGTGGACATATCGATTTCGGACGTGGGTCCGTTGTACGGGGACAAGGTGAATGTCGCTCCGTCTTCTGCGACGTTCAGTTGCCGCAACTTGTCACCAACAAACACGGTCGTCGACAGCATCATCGCATGATCTGTATTTCCAACGACCATCGCATCACTGCCAATGTCGTTGAACTTTCCATTCCCGTCTTGATCAATTAATTTGACTGACACCGGGCCCGCATCTGTCGGGATCAAGCCAACCATTGCCCCACCGGGTGCCCATTCCCAACCATCCGCATCATTCCGAAGACGTGCCGCGTAGCGGAAAGCTTTGCCAGAATCATCTGTGCCACTCAAAACAACCCGTGTCGAAGAAACCATGGTCTTTGGATCGACCAATGCTTTGATGGTGCGATCAAGCTCGCCATCACCGTCAGTATCGACCTTCAAGCTGGTGCCCGAAAATTCAAACGCAAACAGCCCACCCCCGGCATGAGGGAGCCGTATTCCCTCCTTTACTGGGAACCACTTTTCGGTAGGTAACTTGAGCGACCAGTTTCGATAACTTCGATACTTCAACGCAACTGAGTCTGTATCTTCTGCTACGCACAGCGGCATCATCGCCGTAAATGCAAGCAGGCCCGCGAGTAGACGCAACATTGAACACTCCATGGCTAGTTGTAATTCGCCTCAAGTTTAAGCGACTCCTCGTCACCAAGATACTGCGAAACACTTCTATATTTCACCCTTTGAAAAAAAAAGGGGGATCCAATCGCTGAATACCTAAGAACTGCGCCAAAACTGCATGACATTCATAACGATCCCGCCCGATTCCCGGCGCTCCCCACAGCCTCGTTCTCCCAAAGTACCAAGCATGAGGATGGACTTGGCATGCCAGTTACTGACCTCAGGGTCGCCCCCGCGCCACCGACTACCAGAGTCGGGGATGCCTTCTTGCACCAGATGTCTGCAGAAGCCACGCCAAGCAGTTCACCCGGTGAATTCAATTGGCAACAAGCTCGGATACCTCAAGCCTGTCACAACCCGAGATCCCGAAAACACACAGCTCCGCAAACGCAGATACTGCGTTCCTCAATCACCCGATCCATTCACAGCCTCACTGGCAAGCTTGAAGGTCTCGATCATCTCAAGAAACTTCGAGACATCACCGCCTCCGACGCGACTGCTCACCGTTTTTCCGGCGGGGGAAAAACAGACGAATGTCGGGTATGCCTGAATTCCATTTTTCTTCGCAATCGCTACCTCAATCTCAGAATCAACGTACACAGGCACCATATTCTTCAGCGCAGCTTTTACCTTATCGTCCGGAAACACCTTAGCAATCATCATCTTGCACGGGGCACACCACGACGCTGAAAACATCACTAACATTGGCCGGCCCGTTTTTTTCGATTCAGCGATTCCCTTCTCAAAGCCGCTCACCCAGTAATCCGGCAACGAATGCCCCACCTGAGCGCGTTTGGGTTTCACGGTCTCAAAGACCGTCTGATAGACGTCAATACGTCCTGTAAACTCCTCATCGGAAACCATACCATCACCATTACGATCAACCGCCTTGGCAAATTGCTTGATCAATTCCAGATCAGCATTACTAATGCGTCTGGACGAATAGTCAACGAACTCCGCAACCGTCCTCTCCTCGGCAGAAACGAATGACACTAAAACGAAGAAGATAACCAACGTAGCTGACAAGAGAATGCGAAACGGCATGACACTCACCTGAGGAACACGAAATGAAACCGCCAGCATAACGCATTACCCTGTTGATGTCCCAGTGTGTTGGCGGCAGCACAACCACAGGTACTCGTCCCAGCCCAGCACCAAGTTTTTTAAATTGCATAGCATCGATAACCTCCGTCACTCCGCGGCAACCGCGAGACACTTCCCACCAGCATCGCGTTACCAGCTTTTGCCGGACCAGCCTCCGACTCAACAAACTGCAGCGTTTGTACTCAAACCACGCTAGGTCAGCGGCCCCCTTAATTGTCCTAT